>JBDTEK010000092.1:0-3381 GCA_039922575.1 Ginsengibacter sp. | reverse complement strand
GGCATGTATATCATGGAAGCGATCCGCGGCATCAACCCTTTTTGGGAAGCTGATTATGCTACCGTATATTTTTCTTTTGTGCCACCTAACGGTATAGCATACCCTAATAAAGATATTTATCTTTTTGGGCAGCTAACCAATTACGACTTGACGGATAGCCTTAAAATGACTTTTAATCCGGGAAAAGGAATTTATGAAACGCACCTTTTCATGAAACAGGGTTATTATGACTACACCTACCTCGCGGTAGATAAAAACAATCCTTCAATACAAAATGAATTGGATGGCAATTATTATGAAACAGAAAACCTGTACACCATTTTGGTTTATTACAGGTCGTTCGTTGGACGATCGGATGAGTTAATTGGCGTGGCCACTTTTAATTCAAGAACTGACCAGCCGGGATTGAGCTTTTAAGAGATTAGGCCGTTTTTATTGCCCTACCATGAACACAGCATTGCACAACATTAATTTTCCATTTTCCCAAAAATTGCGAAACATGACATCATCGGCTAAGTAAGTTATGTTGCCTTTGCCCAAATCCTGCACCCCAAACAGCAATCCATCTATTAATTTGGGGTTTAATTTATAACCTACATAGCCGGCCATCAGGTTGTCTTTTTTAACCACGCCCACATTCCATCCATCTTTTTTTATGAATTCATAAATGGTGCTGTCCATTTTTAAAGTGTAATAATACTTAGGATAGCCGAACATTAAAGGATGCGTATTATCTACATCCACCCGGTATATGGCACCAGGCGTGTTATCAGCAACTTCCTCCCTTTCCCTGTTCTCAAATATTTTTAATAATTTATACGGACTTTTTTTAGAAGTATCCTTCGCGCTTGAGTCAGTTTTTGCATGTATCGCGCTCCAGCTTTGTTTCGAAACCTGTAAGGCGGCACCTTCCAATGTAATTAATCTGCCGCCTTTTTTTATCCAATCATGTAGTTCATCTGCTTTGTCCTTGTCTTTTAAAAATTTGTATTTGCCATCAGGTAGAATTAATACATCAATTTCTTTCCACACAATATCATCGAAGTCAGAAGCATTTATTAATGTGAGTTGATACTTTAGCGTGTTATCGAAAAAATCCCATATTTCACCTGCTGCATAGGAGTTTACGCCTTCACCGGTAAGCATTGCAACTTTCAGATTTTTCATCGCATGAATGGAACTGCTTCCAAAATCAAAACCTTTATCTACCATACCGGTGTGAACGGCGTTCATTTTTACCTGGTTCGTGTTGCATATATCACTTACCACTTGCCATAATGAACTTCCGAATTTATCGTTTCCCTGCTTTGTAATAATTATAGTACCATTTCCAAAAGACTCTCCATTCATTTCAAATGCTGTTTCAGAAAAACGCAGCCTGATTCCTTTTTTCAATAGTTGTGCTACTGTTTTGGCAGAAGTAACACCCTGCCAGTGAATGAGGTATCCGTAAGCATCGTCGGAAAGGTTGTTTTGAAAATCCGGGATTACTTTCCCTGCGCCTGCTGTAATATTTTGTTTGGTGGCGTAAGCATTTAAGCCAAAAGCGTATGGCAGCGACCAAGCTGTAATATCATAGGTTACAGAATCCACTAATTTGGATTGCGGCTCAAATAAAACCTTTACTAAAGCAGCTTTTGGTTGCGAAGAACTTATCAATAAATCACCATCGGATACGGTAAATGATTCTTCTTTTTTAGAATGATAATTATATCCGTTTCCGCTTCCGGCTCCTGTACCATAACGGATTCCATTTTCATCTAATAATTTAATTAAGGCACTTATTCTTTCCACATCAGCAGGAGTGTTTTTTATTACGTATGTTTTGTAAGTCCCCGTTTTTCCGGCGGAAGCATCGTTGAAAAAGTTGCGAAATTCATGAACCAGTTTTGAGGCGTTTTGAGAAGCAATTTCAATAGTGCTGAGACTGGTAGTATAATGATGCAAAATTCTGTCGTGTAAAGTCAGTGTGTCTTCTTCTTTGGTAATGACTCCCAGACCGGCCCCTATTCCGCCCTGTTCATACGTCATCCCAATAGAACCATTATATATCGGGTAGGTATCACCGTAAGAAGGGTACAAAAGATCAAATCTTTCATTTGTAAAATACAGCCAACCGTTTTTATCAAAATATTCTGCATTATTTTTTCCAATTATTTTTTGAAAATCCCTTTGCCATTTTGTAATTACTTCATGGTAAGGCTGCGCTGCCGGGGCAAAATAATATGGCGCGTTATAGCTTTGCTCATGAAAGTCAACATGAACCTGTGGCAGCCACTGATTATATTGGGCAACTCTTTGCCTGCTTTCTAATTGTGTTTGCCACGCCCAGTCGCGGTTTAAATCAAAATTATAATGATTGCTTCTGCCACGCGGCCATGGCTCACTATGCTCTCTTGACATAGCCAGCGGATTATATTGATTTCCTACCACCGATTGGTACCAGTTTACATATCTGTCTCTTCCATCAGGGTTCAAGCAAGGATCTATTATTACTACTGTATTTTTGAGCCACTCCCTGGTTGAAGTATTTTTTGGGTCTATTAAAGAAAACAAGGTGAGCATAGATGCTTCGGATGAAGCTGCTTCATTGCCGTGAACATTATAACTAAGCCAAACGATTGCAGGAGAATTTTCAGTTGGCATCATTTTGTCTTTTGCCAGGTTCGCCAGTCGCATGTTGTTCAGGCGAATGTTTTCAAGGTTAGCCGTATTTTCCGCTGATGAAATAAAAGCGAGATATAAGGGCCTGTGCTCATTAGTTTCGCCATACTTCTCCAATTTTACTGTATTTGGCGAATTTTCGGCTACGTACTGGAAGTAGCTTACTAATTTATAATGAGGAGTAAACCGGCTTCCGATTGAGTATCCTAAAAATTCTTCCGGTGATTTTATTTGTGAAAAAGAAATAGAAAAAATAAATAAGGAGGCTGAAATCAAAATGATTTTTTTCAAAAGAGAATATTTTACAGGTTAAAAAGAACCGCTCCTTACTTCAGATACGGCTATATTATAAATCGTCAATATAAAATTTATGAAACTGAATGAGCAAGATAAAAAATAAATGGCATTTCCACTGCTGTTGCAAATAAACCGGTGAATTCTTTTTAGTAACGCTGAATAAAATCAGGAAGGTTTTTTTTGGAAGTTTAAAAGATTATGGGTGGAGTGTAAACCAGTAGGTTTTTGCAAACTAAATGATTCAATATTTTGTTCCTTGCGAACTTTATCCCTAAAGAGAATCAAGGCATAACTGCTTCCAAATCTTTATTGGCCAATTGACCGCAAGCTGCGTCAATATCTTTTCCCCTGCTGATGCGTAGCCTTACATTGACACGGTGAGCAGCCAAATAATCCATAAACTTCTGGGTAGCTTCCCTT
>JBDTEK010000091.1:0-8027 GCA_039922575.1 Ginsengibacter sp. | reverse complement strand
GTCTTTCTAAAAGTTTTTGTAAATAATTCGATAGGCCAAAGATTAAACTGCAATTACCACAAACACGAATACATTATTGTGTAAATTGCCGCCTTACTATTTTCTACCCCTTATGAAAAAGAATTTTTGTTTGTTGATATTACTTTCTTCCGTTGTTTTTCAATCTTTGTTAGCCCAGCCAAAATATGAATTCCGTGGTGTGTGGGTAGCTACTGTTGAAAACATTGATTTCCCTTCTTCCAAAACCCTTAGCACCGAAGCACAAAAAGCAGAGTTTATCAGTTTGCTGGATATGCATAAACGCAATGGTATGAATGCGGTAATAGTGCAGATACGCCCTGTGGCAGATGCATTTTATCCTTCAGAATTAGAACCCTGGAGTGAGTACTTAACCGGCAGACAAGGAAAGCCACCATTTCCCTATTACGACCCTCTTGAATTTATGATAACGGAGACCCATAAACGGGGAATGGAATTTCACGCATGGATGAATCCGTACCGGGCTGTATTTAATATTGGAAGATCATCCATATCACCTACGCATATTACCAAACTTCATCCTGAATGGTTTATTGATTATGGCGGAAAGAAATATTTTGATCCGGGAAATAAAGACGCGCAAAAATTTGTGGAAAATGTGGTGAAAGATGTGGTAAGCAGATACGATGTAGATGCCATTCACTTTGATGATTATTTTTATCCATACAGAATCGCAGGAAAAGAATTTGGAGATTGGAAAACTTTTCAACAATACGGAAATGGAATGGATAAGGAAACCTGGCGCAGAAGCAATGTAGATTCGATCATTGTAATGCTCGACAGAATTATAAAACAGGAAAATCCGCATTGCAAATTTGGCATCAGCCCGTTTGGAGTTTGGCGCAATATTGATAAAGATCCTGAAGGCAGCAACACAAGAGCCGGACAAACCAATTATGATGATCTATATGCGGATATATTATTGTGGCTGAAAAATGGCTGGATAGATTACGTGGTGCCGCAGTTGTATTGGGAGTTTGGGCATAAGTTGGTAGGGTTTGAAATATTGAGCGAGTGGTGGGCGCATCATGCATATGGCCGGCAGATGTACATCGGACAGGGAGTGTATCGGGCACTTGAACCCAAATCCTATGCATGGCACAATAAAAATGAACTACCCAGACAGATTCAGCGGCTGCGGGAGTTTCCCGAAATACAGGGAAGCGTCTATTTCAGCAGCAAAACATTCAGTAGCAATCCTAATGGGTGGAGTGACAGCCTGAGAAATAATTATTATAAATACCCGGCTATAACACCGCCAATGGCGTGGATAGATTCTGTAAAACCGACACAAGTTGTGTTACTATATGACAGCAGCAAACCAACTTTTTATAGCAATTCTATTGATCTTTATTTTCACCAAAGTAATGTGAATAATTTAATAAACCGTTATGTGATCTATCAATTTACCGATCCAAAAAATATGGATATGAATGATCCAAAAAATATAAAGGAGATCATTAATGCGGGCAATAATTTTTACAATTTCGATCTTCAAAATGTCCCTGCAAATCAAAATAAAGTAGTGATAGCAGCCACTAATCTCACCAGCACGAACAATGAAAGTGAATTGAGTAAGTATATTTATTTGGAGAGGAGGGGTAATGGATGGCAGGTGATAACGGGAAATAAATAGATATCTTAGTTTTTATTGACAAAGGTTTGCCACCCTTTAAAAGGTGGCAAACCTATTCTTCATTTTTAATTTCTTCCTCCATTTCGTGAATGCATAGAATAATGAAACAACAATAAAAAATACCCTCAATAAAATTAGACTTCCTGGAAATTTGTGAATTATGGTTGGATTGGGTGTGTATATTTGAATAAGAAAATCAAAAATCAAATTTTGAAAATATGAAATCCTCATCTGTTGCTGAACGCTTATTAAAAAACATGAAAAACATGCATGAATTAGGCCGCCAGCGCGCATTTGAATTAGGGAACCCTTTTTACGGTCAGTTTGCCGAAGATGGTGGCTATTGGCGAAAGGAACTTCCCACCGGAGAAAAATTCTTAGTAACGATTGAAGTTATATCAGACGAAAATGCCATGCCCGTTGGAATAAAAGATACCATTATCAAAAAATTATAAGCCTAATGAAAAATCCGGAATTAATATTTGTTGCCGGTTGCAACGCTTCCGGTAAATCTACATTTATCCGCACAAGGCTCAATGAGTTATCCGGCTTTGAGGTAATAATGACAGATGTTTATAAAGGCAGAACGAAAGAAATATTTGAAGTGGCGCTACGGCAAAAAAAAGACATTTTATTAGAAACTGTTTTTAATGATGAGTCATTTAAAAACCTGATTGACCAGGCAAGTATTGCGGATTATCAATCTACTATGATTGCACTTTTTTTGGACAGCGTTGAACAGTCTTACGAAAGAGTTACCATCCGCGGCATACAACAAAGCGGAATCATAATTTCAGGAAACAACGTTGAGATCAATTTCAATGAAAGTTTTAAAAATATAGCCTCTTACTTTTTTTATTTTGACAAAAGTGAATTTATTTATACCGGAACGGATGGTGAAAATCAAAAAATTATGAGCTTCCAAAAGGCTGAACTTATTACTTATCAATCGAATAATTTACAATACACACAAAGATTTGCCGACTTGGGCTATAGCAAAAAGCGGTTGAATTTGAATGCCTTTCAAATTATTAAAGCCAATCAAAATTTTTCCCAACCGCATACGAAATGAGTGATTTACTATTCTGTCTTTCTATGCACTAATGCCTTTGACAAAATTTATTAATCACATGTCGCCTGCAATCTACCGAAAGATAGAAGCCAACACTACTCATGTATCGGTGGAGATGTATAAAAAGGTCACGGACGAATTGGATGTATTGCGTAGCAATTATGAAATATGAACCCACAGCAATCAACTTTAATGACAACGCCAATAATAACGGAATGGTAAATAGCTGGATAAATGCAGAAACGGTTTACAATTATCAAAAGGAGTTTATTGATATGATTGTAAAAGCCAAAGATGCTGAAATAGCTACTTTAAAACAGGTAATTGAAGCCTAATGAAGATTAATAGAAATTCAAGAGACTATTATTGAAAGGTTGCAAATAAGTTTATAGAGTACATTGAAAATAGGTCCTGAAAGTAAAACTAACAAAGAGAAGTAACACTTTAAAAACAAAGATTGACCTCTAATCCGCAAAATAATATATGAAACAAAGGCAATTCCTCATTTTAAATCAAAGATTTTACTTTCTCAACTACCTCCTTAAGTTTCGATACATCCTGGCCGCCGGCAATGGCAAAAGTCTTTTGTCCTCCACCGCCACCTTTTATTAAAGGTGATATCATTTCTTTAATAATTTTTGGGGCGTCCAGGGTTTTTGAAAGCGCAATATTCTCATCAATCATGAGTGCCACACTTGCCTTGTCTTCTATAGCAGTGGCTAAAACAATTATATAATTACTTATTTCACTTTTTAATGAAATGCAAAGTTTTTTTAAAGAATCTGCCGTAGAAACATCCACTATTTCTCCAATAAAATGAATGCCATTAATAACTTCTGCTTTTTGCAGAAGCAAACCTTTTAAGATAAATAATTCCTTTGCCTCAGCTCTTTCCAGTTGTTTTTTTAACAAAGTATTTTCTGTGTGAAGATCCGTTATTGCCCTGGTAATATCCTTTGGATTTTTTAAATTTTCACGGATGGTTTTCACTAATTCAAATTCTTTATTAACCAGGCTTTCAGCCGCTTTGCCGCTAACAGCTTCAATCCGCCGAACACCAGCTCCTACAGCCGTTTCATGGGTTATTTTAAAAAATCCTAATTCACCGGTACTACCTACATGAGTGCCTCCGCAAAGTTCTATTGAATAATTTGGATCCATCGTTACCACACGGACTATACTGCCATATTTTTCCCCAAACAAAGCCATAGCACCGGTTGCTATCGCTTCCTCTTTTTTCATTTCTTTAATAACTACTGGTATATTTTCACGGATCTTTTTATTTACAATCAATTCTACTTTGGCTAAATCTTCGTCAGAGACTTTTGCAAAATGTGAAAAGTCAAAACGTAAATAATTTTCGTTCACCAAACTTCCTTTTTGCGCTACGTGTTTACCAAGTACCTCCCGTAATGCAGCGTGCATCAGGTGTGTAGCGCTATGGTGCTCCATAGTATGAATCCGTTTTCCTTTATTTATTGTAGCAATTACATTTCCCGAAACATCAGAAGGCAGCTTTTCAGTAAAATGTATAATAAGGTCGTTTTCTTTCCTGGTATTTATGACCGGAATTTTTTCGCCATCAAAAATCAACACTCCTGTATCTCCTACCTGGCCCCCGCTTTCAGCATAAAAAGGAGTTTTATCTAATACAATTTGAAACAATTCTTTTCCCTGGTATTTTGTTTTTCGATATTTTAAAACTTTACTTTCCGTTTCATCTTTATCATATCCTACAAACCTGGAAGAACCCTCTTTATTCAGAATAATCCAATCTTCGGTATCAACCACAGATGCCGCGCGGCTGCGATTTTTTTGCTGCAACATTTCAACTTCAAAACCTTTTTCATCTACTGACAAATTGTTTTCCGAAGAAATTAATCTCGTAAGGTCAAGTGGAAATCCATAAGTATCATATAGTTCAAAAGCTGTTTTTCCGTCAATATTTTTATTTTCATTTACTAATGATTGCAATCTTTTTAAGCCTGAATCCAATGTTCTTAAAAAATTATTTTCTTCCTCAAAAATTACTTTAGCTACAAAATCCTGCTGGTTAAACAATTCAGGGAAAACATTTTTAAATTGATTTGCAATTACAGGCACTAATTTATAAAGCAATGGAGTTTTAACTTCGAGATAAGAAAAATAATACCGCACTGCTCTGCGAAGTATCCGGCGTATCACATAGCCCGCGCCCGTGTTAGACGGTAATTGGCCATCAGTAATGGGAAATGCAATTGCCCTGATATGATCTGCAATTACACGAAAAGAAACCGCTGTTTTGGAATCAGAATAGTCATATTTTTTACCGGATATTTTTTCTATTTCTGTAATTGTACCTGAAAAAACATCTGTATCATAATTGCTTTCTTTATTTTGCAAAACACGAACTAATCTTTCAAAACCCATTCCTGTATCTACGTGTTTTGACGGCAATAATTCCAGCGAGCCATCTTTTTTCCGGTTGTATTGAATAAATACATTGTTCCATATTTCTATCACCCGCGGATCATCATTATTCACCAAACTTTTGCCAGAGACTAATTTTTTTTCTTCCTCACTTCGGCAATCAATATGAATTTCCGTACACGGGCCACACGGGCCGGTATCGCCCATTTCCCAAAAATTATCCTTTTTATTTCCTAAAATAATCCTGTCTTCCGAAACCCATTTTTTCCAGAAACTAAGTGACTCTTCATCTTTTGGCAGGCCTTCTTCCTCCTCTCCTTCAAATACAGAAACGTATAAATTTTTTTCAGGAATTTGATACACTTTTGCAAGTAATTCCCAGCTCCAGGCTATCGCTTCCTCTTTAAAATAAGGCGGAGGAGCTGCCAGAGAATTACCAAAACTCCAATTTCCCAGCATTTCAAACATAGTATGATGGTAGGTATCCACACCCACTTCTTCCAGGTCATTATGTTTCCCACTTACCCGGAGGCATTTTTGAGTATCTGCAGCACGCGAATAGGGCACTGTTTTATTTCCTAAAAAATATTCTTTAAACTGATTCATACCAGCATTGGTAAAAAGCAATGTGGGATCATTTTTTATTACAATCGGCGCAGAAGGTACAATGGTGTGGCCTTTTGCTTTGAAAAAATCAAGGAATTGTTGCCTTATTTCTGCACTTTGCATCATATTCGCGGATGTAATTTTAAGATTGATTTAGCCTATTATGAAGTTATCTTTGTCTGCCTAAAAATAATTTTAATGACCGCAAAGGTATTTTGTTTAGAGGCATTTACAAACAGTTCAATTTTAGAAAGAGCTAGGGGTATTCGCTTTTGATTTCAAGTAATGAAAAGAATAAAATATTACTATAATACCAATACATTACGTTACGAGAAATTAGTAACGCCTTTCCGCGTAAGGCTTTTACGCTTTTTTTCATTTATTTTGGTTGCATTATTTACCGCTTTTGCTTTTGTTTTTTTCGCATTCCGGTTTATTCCTTCTCCACAACTAAAATTGGCAGAATTAAAATATGAGAAAATGCGGCAGAACTATGAAGTGCTTGCCTCACAATCAGAAAAATTGCAACAGGAAATGGCTTCGTTGGAAAAAAGAGACAACCAGGTTTATCGGTCCATCTTTGAAGCAAACCCGCTGCCAGACAGCGCAAGAGCTAAACTAACGGAACAAAAGATGGAAGTTCAGAAAGTATCTGCAATCAATGATGAGCAACTCGGAAATGAACTTGCAAAAACATTCAATAATATCAGCGCAAGAATTACCTATCAATATGCAAGCTATAATGAAATTGAAAAGCTGATAAAAAATCAAGGAGAAAAACTGGCTTCCATTCCCGCCATCCAACCCGTAAGTAACCGTGATCTTAACAGAATTGCTTCGGGGTTTGGTATGAGAATTGACCCGGTATATGGAACTCCAAAGATGCACAAAGGACTTGATTTTACTGCACCACAGGGTACGCCAATATATGCTACGGGTGATGGAAGAGTAACTATGGCAGGATTTGATGAAAGTGGTTTTGGCAATCATGTGATAATCAATAATGGCTATGGGTACGAGACTTTATTTGGACACATGGTAAGGGTAAAAGTGAAACAGGGTGAAAAAGTGAAACGGGGTGAAGTGATAGGCTGGGTAGGAAGTACAGGCAAAAGCACCGGCCCGCATTGCCATTATGAAGTTCATGTAAACGGCAGAGAAGTGGATCCAGTTTACTTTTTTTATAACGACCTTACACCGGAACAATTTGACAGAATATTAAAAATAGCTTCCGTAGGAAGTGCAAAAAGCCTTGATTAAATTATGGCATTCTCACAAATTAATTTTGAGTTTGACGATGATCTTCAAAAAAAGAAAGGTAATAAAAAATCTGTTGCATCACAAATCACTCCAAAATCAAACAGAGGAAGAAAGAGTTTGAAAGAAGGCGCCCTAAACATAAATGCAATTGAAATTCCGGAGGATGATATTCTTTTTCAAAAGCAATACTACCCTATCGGAGATGTTGCAGCCATGTTTAATGAAAATATTTCTCTGATAAGATTTTGGGAGAATGAGTTTTCGATATTAAAACCAAAAAAGAATAAAAAAGGTGATCGTTTCTTCAGGCCGGAAGATGTAAAAAATTTAAAGTTAATTCATCATTTGCTTCGCGGAAGAAAATATACAATTGAAGGGGCTAAAGAATATCTGAAAAATAATAAAACCGCAAGCGAAAAACATGAAATGATCCAATCGCTTGAAAAAATAAAATTATTTTTGTTGGAATTGAAAAATAACCTGTAACCTATATTATGAAACGTTTTCTATTAAATCTTATCTTTTTAACAATCATTATGAATCACGCCAATGCTCAATCTCAATTTGAAATTTTATCAGATTCAGCACACGAAAACGCAAAAATGCTTAAAGGAATAATAAGCAAAAACGATATAGACCATGATCCCGCTTTTACATGGTATGCAGAAAGTCAACGCATTTATTCTCATCCTGACACTTCCGTAGTGGATGCTTTTAAAAAAAATAAGGACAAAATCTACTTTATTATTTTTGGTGGCACGTGGTGCGAAGACACTCATTTTATTTTACCCAAATTTTATAAAATTCAGGAAGCAAGCGGGTTTCCTGAAAACAGGATTACTGTATTTGCCACCGACAGGTACAAGCAAACTACCGGAAGTATTTCTGAGGCGTTCCATATAATTAATGTTCCTACCATTATAGTAATGAGAAATGGAAAAGAACTGGGCCGCGTAGTTGAATATGGCAAAACGGGAAAATGGGATAAAGAACTGGCAGAAATTA
>JBDTEK010000090.1:0-17465 GCA_039922575.1 Ginsengibacter sp. | reverse complement strand
GTCTAAAAGAGGCGATGAGTTCTGGTGAGGTTGTTTTTCTTAAATACCCGGTGGCAGCGGTATCGGTGCCTCTTAAAATATTTAATGCATCAGATACGGTCATTTTTTTAATCGCGGAAAGAAAGATAGGCGCAGCAGATTTAGAAGCATCTTCCGCTGCACGATTCATACTCAATACTGCATTATCAACCAGATGTCCCATACCAAACATTCTCATCTTTTTTTCTACATCCTGCACTTCTTTTGGTAACAATATTTTTACTGCTGCGTCTTTAAAAAACCCATCGGACGCTGATAATTTACTTCCGCTTTTTTCAGCACCAATGGAAAGGGCTTCTTTTAATCCGGAAACAATTTCTCCGGATGACAGGCTTCCTGATGTATTGGAACTTTTTGAAAGAATAGAATTTGCTTTTTGAAATAATCCGTTCAATTTGTTACTGGAATCTTTTTGCGCAAAAAGGCAGGAGGTGAAGATCAAAAACAGGAACAATATTGAGGGCTTTTTCATAAGAAATCTTTTAACGTGGTTCCAAATGTAGATAGTATTGATTGATTGACTGATGGTGAAATTGTTAAAGTGTTTTGACAGGCGCTTATTGAAATTTATAGCCTACACCTTTTACGGTTGTAATAAAATCATCGCCTAACTTTTGTCTTATCTTTCTTATATGCACATCAATAGTACGATCACCTACTATTACTTCTGTTCCCCATACTTTTTGCAGAATCTCATTTCTTAAAAAAACTTTTGCAGGTTTTGAGGCAAGAAGCGCGAGCAATTCAAATTCTTTTCGTGCCAAAACAATTTCTTCCTTATTGGAAGTAACTATATATTTTTCGCGGTCAATTAACAGGTCGCCGATTTGTAAAATGCTTCCTGTTTCTTTTATAATCCTTCTAAAAAGCGCATTTACCCTGCTGATTAAAACCTTTGGGCTTATTGGTTTGGTGATATAATCATCGGCTCCGGTTTCCAACCCTTTTATTTCGGTATTATCATCATTGAGTGCAGTTAAAAAAATAATGATGGTATTTTCAAACGCAGGCTGTGTGCGGAGTATCCTGCAAACTTCAAATCCGGTTTTGCCAGGCATCATTACATCCAGAATAATTAAATCCGGCTTATTAAGTTTTGCCTGTTCTATAGCCTGATTTCCATTCCTGGCAGTGATTACATTGTACCCTTCCGATTGAAGATTATAACTGATGATCTCAAGAATATCAGTTTCATCATCTGCGATTAATATAGTGCGGTTTTTTAATTCCTGGGTCATTACATTGCAAACCTATATTAAAAAGCATTTCATAAATGATGTTTACCATTTTTTAATATTGAAAGTTTTTGCTCTGGCCTGGTAGGCCAAATATTTGAGGTGCTCCGGTATTTGATAGTTTTGTCCTAAAAAAAGGTTAATAACCCTGATACATGCAGCGATTTATTTCTATATTTCCTCTTATACCTGTTGCAAAAACTTAATTTGCAACTATTGGAAACATTTTTGCTTCTTAACCTATAATATGAGATCGTTTTTATATTTACTTATTGTTATAATTTTTATTCCTGTATTTGCCTTTGCCTACGGCGATACTACCAATATTCCATTGAGCAGACAAGTATTTCATGATAAAATAAAAGCTGAGCAAAAGCGAGCTGATAAAGCCGATGGAAAACTTGATGGATTAATAAAAGTGGGCACCAATTCCGAAATAAATTTGCAGGTAACAGATGCCATTTTTAGAAAAATAAACGTGTTGCGAAATGACATTGAAATCAATAATAATTTACCCACCAATAATGATAAAGTAAGATATCTGAGATATGTAGAATCGTTAGTGAGGGATTTTACCAACAACTGGAAGTCTCATCAAATATTACCTTCTCTGGCACCCTTATTAGTTGATAATTTTACTGAGATACTTGCGTGCAATTTAAAAGGGGATAACATGGCGCCCTTAATACAGAAAGTGCCTTATGAAGTAGGGGTGATCAATGCGGGGATTTTTGATGAAAATGCCGGTTATAAAGAAAGCCAGGTGATATTGTTCAGAAAGTTTTGCAAAATTTATCCGGATCAGATTTTAAAAAATATAGGCCCTTATGTAGATGAGCCATTTGCTGATACATTAGTAATTGATGCTTTCAATAACAGCCCTACCCAACTATATTCCTATGCGCAATCTGGTAATAGCAAGCAGGGGAAATTGATCAGAAGGATTGATGACAACCGTATCAAAACCGTAGTAAAATTAAGTACTCAAAACCGGGCACTGTTCTATTTTCCTTTTTTAGATGATCTTATCTCCGGCAAACAAACTATTGAAAGTATATCGAAAGTAGCAGGCACTACAGACAGAAATTATGATAGTGTGGAATATTATAGATTGCTTGTAAAAACTGAAATAAATTATTATGGCAGGTTTGTAAAAGGAGATACTCCAATTGCCATGCTGGGTTCCAATGGATTGGTGGATATGCTTCAGCAGAAAGCCATTCAACATTTTATTAATCCTATTAATGAGCTGCATGAAAGCCCTAATGCCATCAGGTTTCGCGCCCTGGAACCTTTGAACGCGCAGGAACTTTACTACATGATGGTATTGGGTGAAAACGATATTTATACATCAAGTTATAAGTACAGCTTCGATCGTATGATTCAAAAAATGGGACCAGTGCCGCATGGAGATTCGTTACTTATCTCTGTCAATTTTGATAAGTTTAAAAAATTTATAAAGATGGCTGCAGGTTATAATAAACTGGATGAATTTTTAAAAACGATGCCTGAGAATTCTGACAAATTAATGCAGGCTTTTGTATTAAAATTAGAAACTACCGGTACTTTGGAAGATGCCGTAGATGTGGCTGATTCTTACGGAAGCGTAAATTCGGATGTACAAAAATCTATGCTGAAAAATGTGGAATGGAACGAGCAAAGGTGTATAAAAGAAGATAACGAAAAAGGACGCCGGATATATAGTTTGCTAAAAACCATCTTCCTTTCTTCTGACCCTAAAAATGGTATTGACCTTTCCAAAGAAATTGGAATTCCTCCTATTTATACTGTCGCTAATAATTATCTGACTGATGACAGCGGCCGCATTATTGAACAGGTCTTTTTTTATGGAGATAAGGATGGCAAAGAATCGTATGCCAGCTATCTTACCTCGTTTCCAAGAAGCGAGTGGAGTATGACGCAGAAAAAAGAATGGATAGAAATAAAATCTATTAAGGGAAAACCTGTTTGGATATTTGCCAACCTTCCTTTAGATAATGAAACTGATAAAGATGCTGATGCTCAAAAGGATTTGGTGGACTATCTGGATTCCAAAGGCTTAAAGCCGTCTATAGTAATTCACCGCGGGCATAGCTATCATCTGCCTTATACCATTAAGCAACTTCCAGAAAATGCGAAAATAATTATGCTGGGTTCTTGTGGCGGATATCAAAACCTTAAAACAATTTTGACTTATGCTCCCGAAGCGCACATTATTTCAACCAAACAAACGGGAACTAAAAACGTAAATAAATCAATAATAGATGCGTTAGACAACACATTGCGTGCTGGTAATAATATTGACTGGAGGCAGATGTGGGCAGGCCTTACCAGCTCATTCAGCAAAGCGCCACGCGATTTAAGGGAAACATTTGAAGATTATATCCCACCTCAAAAAAACCTTGGCGCATTATTTATAAAAGCATATAGCAAAGAAGGTGGCCAGGCCGAATAAATCGGTATCGGGCACGGTAATTAGCCGATGGTTTGAAGGACATTTGGATGCGAAGTTGGTCGTAAATGTTTCGCATGAATCCCGCTTCTTGCCAGTACTATTAATACTTTAAAAATCTTGTTCATTTTCATTGATAAGCCACTTTATTACCAACATCTTATCCTCAATATTTTATCGCTTCTCTCCTCCAGTGCCCAATAAGGATGAATCGTCCGAGCTGAGAAACGACTTCCCAAACGGCATTAGAATGAAAAAGGTAATTACAAACATTCTGGAAATTTAAGGTAATGAAATACGTGTACAGGTAAAATCTTTTTACTCTGATGATTACATCGCTTACATTTAATGTGACATATCCAAAATGGAGGTAAGAAGGAAACAGTCCAAAGAGATTTTTTAGAATTCATTTCACAAATAATTATTAGAGATTTGAAAAGAGATCATCGGGGTGTTTTGTGAAAAATTGGATAGGAGAATTGTGGCATTTGGTATTAATAATTGTAAATTTGGATTCCTTATTATCACGCTTATTTTGATTAATCAAAGTTGCTTTTTCCGGTAATTTATAAGAATTAATTTTTTGGGAAAATAAAACATTCTATTTTTGTAAATAGTTGCTTAATCAACTTTATGAGAATGAAATGTAATGAGATGGTTGACACGATTGGGTTTACGATTATATGTACAGGTAAGATGCTAATTAAGAATATTAATAGCGCTTTCGCAACGCTCAATCTGGAAATCACTTTTGAACAAATGGGCGTGTTGTATTTTTTATCAAAAAACGAAGGGAAAGAAATGATACAACAGGATATTGCCAATCTATTGAATAAAACCAAATCAGCGGCGCTAAGAACGATAAACATCCTGGAGGAAAAAAAATATTTAAAGAGAACATCATCGAACGAAGATCTGAGAAAGAATATAATTCAACTAACACAAGAAGGCCGGCATGTCATTACTAAAATGCACAAAAAGTTTTTAGAGTTAGATTTAGATCTGAATGAGAATATCACTAAAGACGAATCTGATATGTGTAAGACGGCGCTTTTGAAAATACAGAGTAATTGTAATTGAACCTTTTTGAAAAATTTTGCTTAATTTAAATCTTATAAATTCATTACTAACGAGAAATTTTTATTATGAATAGTAGTCCATTGAACAAAAAAGTAAATTCTTTTACTAGGGTAGAAAAATTGAAGACATTAGGTTTGTATCCCTTTTTCAGAGTATTAGAAACGGATCAGGATACTGAGGTAATAATTGGCGGAAAAAAAATACTAATGTTTGGATCCAATAGTTACCTTGGCCTTACCAATCACCCTTATGTAAAAGAGTGCGCTCAAAAAGCGATTGATAAGTATGGCAGTGGTTGCGCAGGTTCCAGATTTTTAAATGGCACATTGGATTTACATTTGGAACTGGAAAGGAATTTGGCCGAATTTGTCGGAAAAGAAAGTGCGCTGGTTTTTAGTACGGGGTACCAGGTAAATCTGGGAGTAATATCAGCGCTCGGAGGCAGGAATGATTATTTATTCCTGGACGAGCATGATCATGCATGCATAATTGATGGCGCCCGCTTATCATTTGCAAAAATAAATAAGTATTCACATTCTGATATGACTCATTTGGAAACGCTATTAAGAAGTGTCCCTATTGACGCCTTTAAGCTGATAGCTACGGATGGTGTTTTCAGTATGGAGGGCGATATTTCTGTATTGCCTGAAATAGTGCAGCTGGCGAAAAAATACAATGCTTCCATTTTTGTTGATGATGCCCATGCTCTTGGAGTTATCGGCCCACAAGGACGTGGCACGGCAGCGCATTTTAACGTAACCAAAGATGTGGATCTTATCATGGGAACTTTCAGTAAATCATTGGCCTCTATAGGTGGTTTTATAGCTGCCGATAAAAACGTAATTGAATACCTTAAACACCACGCAAGATCGCTTATGTTTAGTGCGAGTATTTCTCCTGCCGCCGCTGCCAGCGCCTTAGCTGCATTGACAGTGCTTAAAGAAGATAAAACCCTTGTTGAAAAATTGTGGGTGAATACAAGGTATGCAATTGACGGTTTTAAGAGTGCCGGTTTCGATTTAGGCCCTACTGAAACTCCCATTATTCCCATTTATATAAGGGATAACGAAAAAACTTTTTTAATGGCGAAGATGCTTATGGATGAAGGCGTTTTTGTGAACCCTGTAGTTTCTCCTGCCGTGCGAAGCGACTGTTCTCTTATTCGTTTTTCCATAATGGCTACTCATTCAATTGATCAAATAGATTTTGCGATAAAAAAGTTTAAAAAAGCAGCATCTCATATTGAAATCCCACTAATTGAAATAGAAAAAGCATGATAAATATTCTCCCTGTTTTGGGGAAAAAGATGCTCGGAAAGTTTATTGATTTTCCACATGATCTTTACAAAGGAGATAAAAATTATGTACCGGAATTGTTTATTGCCCAACGGGATTTATTAACTCCTGGCAAACATCCTTTTCACGAACATGCCACAGTGAAATTATTTTTGGCTATTGAAGGCAATGTTATAAAGGGAAGGATCGCTGGTATTTTAAACAGAAAAAATAATGAATTTAATAAATCCAATGATGGATTTTTTGGTTTTTTCGATTGTGTGAATGATAAGGAAGTAGCTGTAAAACTTTTTGAAGCTGCGATCAACTATTTGAAATCAGAAAGTATCACTAAAATTATTGGTCCCGTTAGTCCATCCACAAATGATCCTGTTGGATTATTGATCGAAGGTTTTGATAAACCACCGATGGCTATGATGACTTATAACAAGCCATACTATAAAGACTTAATTGAGGCAGTGGGCTTCACCAAAAAAACAGATTTATTTGCTTATTTTCTCGAGACAAAAACTACGGATCAAAGATCTCTGAAATTGCACGATGGGTTAATACAAAGGCTGGCTAAAAACCACATTATAATCAGGAATATCAATATGCGGGATTTTAAAAATGAAGCTAAAAGACTAAGGGAAGTATATAATGCAGCATGGGATAAAAACCTGGGCTTTGTGCCAATGACGGATAAAGAATTTGATTATTTGGCTAAGGATTTAAAAATGATATTAGACCCTAAGTTTTGCCTGATAGCGGAGAAGGAAGGAAAAATTGCTGGTTTCGCTTTGGCTATTCCAGATATTAATCAAATACTGATAAAAGTGAAAAGAGGAAGGTTGCTTCCTTTTGGGGTATTTAAGCTTTTGTTAGGAAAAAAGAAAATAAATGTAGTAAGGATTCTTGCTTTGGGTGTAATAGAAGGGTATAAAAAATGCGGAATTGAAGCCTGCTTTTATGCCTCAATAATCGAAAGGGCAGCAGAGAAGAATTTTTTCGGAGGTGAGGCTTCATGGATTTTAGAAGATAACTTTTTGATGAATAAAGGAATCCAGAGCATGAACGGGAAAGTATATAAAAAATACCGACTTTTTGAAAAAGAAATATGAAAGAAAAAGTGTTGATTACAGGAGCAAGTGGATTCTTAGGATTTCATTTGATTGAAGCCGCATTGGGGAAAGGCATGGAAGTATATGCCGGTGTTAGAAAAAGCAGTGATATAAGGCATCTTGTACATTTACCTATCTCTTTCGTTTATATTGATCTTTCCAGTTCAAATAGTCTGATAAAGGAAATCAGGGAGAAAAAATTTGATTATATTATTCATGCCGCGGGCATCACGAGAGCAAAGACTGAGATACAATACAATGTAGTAAATGCTGATTATACTTTTAATCTTGCTTTAGCGGTGCAGCACTCTTCTATCTCAATAAAAAAATTTGTACATATAAGCAGTCTTGCAGTACTGGGACCCCTGGATAATTTGAATGAGCTGATAGATGAATCTACAATTCCTAAACCAGTAACTAAGTATGGCCGAAGCAAGTTGCTCTCAGAAATAAAACTACGCCAATTGAACATGCCTTTGGTAATTTTAAGGCCAACTGCTATATACGGCCCCAGGGATACCCAAATTCTTATTTTGTTTAGATCCATTAAAAGAGGCTTGGAACCCTACATTGGAAAAATTGAGCAGCGATTAAGTTTTATCTATGTGAAGGATATGGCAGATGCTGCCATCAATGCATTAATGTCTGCTCACAATGGTACTTATAACCTTTCTGATGGGAACAGTTATGGCCGGTATGATCTGGCCAATTACCTGAAATTTTTTATGAAAAAGAAAACTATCAGGTTTCATTTACCATACGGACTTGTAAAAATGCTTGCCCAAACTTTAGAAAAAGCCGGAAGATTATTCAACAAAACCCCGGTAATAAATGAGGATAAGTTGAATGAGCTTACGGGAAAAAATTGGGTGTGTAGCATAGAGAAAGCAGTAAAAGAATTGAATTTTAATCCTCTTTATAATTTAGAGAGAGGCTTGCCTGAGAGTTTACAATGGTACAGGCAGTTTAATTGGCTATGAGTAAAATAAAATTCGAATTTATTAATAAATTAAAATATAAATTATGAAAAAAAATGTATTACCAGCGGATGGCAAACTAGGAATTCTCATTCCTGGACTGGGTGCCATTGCATCTACAGTGATAGCTGGAGTGGAAGCAGTTAAAAAAGGGATAGCTCATCCAATCGGCTCACTCACTCAAATGAGTACTATACGACTCGGAAAACGTACTGAAGATAGAAACCCTTTGATAAAGGATTTCGTTCCCGTAGCCAATATTTCTGATATTGTTTTTGGCGGTTGGGATATTTATCAGGACAATGTATATGAATCAGCATTAAATGCCGGTGTGTTGGATACCCGCCTTTTAGAGCAGGTGAAAACTGAGCTTGAAAAAGTAAAACCAATGGCTGCTGTTTTTGATCATGACTATGTACGAAATATAAGTGGTCCCAATGTGAAAAAAGCTGACACCAAATACGACCTGGCGCAGGCGGTAATGGAGGATATTAAAAAATTCAAAAAAGATAACAACTGTTCCAGGGTGGTTCTGATATGGTGCGCATCTACCGAAAAGTATATTGAAATTTCGGATTGCCACAATAGCCTTGAGCTATTTGAAATAGGATTGAAAAATAATGATGAGAACATTGCACCAAGCATGATTTACGCATATGCAGCTTTAAAACTGGGCATACCATTTACCAATGGTGCTCCTAACTTAACTGTAGATATACCTGCTCTTATTGAATTAGCAAAAGAAAATAATGCTCCTATTGCCGGTAAAGATTTCAAGACAGGACAGACTTTAATGAAAACAATTCTTGCCCCGGGATTACAAGCACGTGCACTAGGTGTTAGCGGTTGGTTTTCTACCAATATATTGGGAAACAGGGATGGTAAAGTACTTGACGATCCTGATAATTTTAAGACAAAAGAAGTATCAAAACTGAGCGTGTTGGATGAGATTTTTAAACGCGAGTCCAATCCACTCTTGTATGGAGACATGTATCATAAAGTGAGGATCAATTACTATCCGCCGCGTGGCGATAATAAAGAAGGCTGGGATAATATAGATATATTTGGATGGTTAGGTTATCCAATGCAAATAAAAATCGATTTTCTTTGTCGTGATTCTATTTTAGCGGCTCCATTGGTACTTGATCTTGCTTTGTTTATGGATTTGGCCAAACGTGCAGGAATGAGCGGAATACAGGAATGGCTGTCATTTTATTTGAAATCTCCACAGACTTTGCCGGGATTGCCAGCCGAACATGACATTTTCAAGCAATTAATGAAACTTCAGAATACATTGAGGCATATTATGGGAGAAGATCTCATAACACATCTGGGCCTGGATTATTACCAGGAATTTGTTGAGACCTTACAATGATTTTTCATAAAGCAATAGCGACTGTATTCGGCATTGGATATCTGCCTAGGGGCGGAGGCAGTGCCGCGGCAGCCGTTTATTGTTTAGTTTGGTTTTTTTTGCCATCCTGGTTTTTTACTTTTGCAATTTTATTTATCATAGTTATTGTAACTATTGGTGTTTGGAGTGCCTCTAAGGTAGAGAGGATGTGGGGAATAGACAGTGGCAAAGTAGTTATAGATGAGGTAGCGGGAATGATGATCTCATTGTTTTTTATTCCCGTGAGTGTTAAATATGCTGTATTTGCTTTCATTGTTTTCAGGTTTTTTGATATACTAAAACCTTTCGGTATAAGAAAGTTGGAAAATCTTCCTTCCGGATGGGGAGTAATGGCAGATGATGTTTTATCCGGAATTTATACATGGGCGTTATTAAGAACATGTATTTGGTTTAAAATATTTTAAAATGTTTACTTTTTTTAAGGCAAATATGGCCTCTCTAATTGCCTCCTTTTTTGATTATATGATTACAATAATTGCAGTTCAGTTTTTTGACGTGAACGTGGTTCTTGCCAGCATAGGAGGAAATATATTCGGAGGAGTGATCAACTTCATATTAGGACGTCATTGGGTCTTTGCTGCGAAGGAAGTTAATGGATTCGGTCAGGCAAAGAGGTATTTCCTGGTTTGGGTAGGTAATCTGTTACTAAATGCGAGTGGCATGTATCTTTTTACAAAAACCGGACTCTATTATGTTGTTACGAAGTTTGGAACATCACTTCTAGTTTCAGTATGTTATAATTATCCTTTGCAAAAAGGATACGTTTTTAAAAATAGATTAAAGTATGATCTCGGTTAAAAAGATATTGAAAATACCGATTTTTTTATTTTTGTTTTTTGGAGGAATAAATTTATCAGAAGCGCAAACCGTAGTGCATGGTTTTGTAAAGGATGCTACTACTATGGAGCCTCTTCCATTTGTGAGTGTATATTTTGAAGCAGGAAAGGGAGTTTTAACAGGAAATGATGGTAGCTATTTTATAGATATAAAAAGCTCAAAGACCAGGCCGCTTACTTTTTCCTATACAGGATATAAAAAGGTGGTTAAAAAGATTGTGGAAGGAAAGGAACAAGCGATTGATGTAATTCTTGAACCCGAAGGCCCGCTTGCAGAAATTGTAGTTAAAACAAAAAGAAGAGGTAAATACAGTAACCGGAATAATCCGGCGGTAGAATTAATAGATCTTGTCATAAAAAATAAAAACAAAAACAGGATTACTTCTTATGAATTTGTTCAGTATCAGCAATATGAAAAGCTGGTGCTTTCACTGGAAAACAAGCCGGAGAAGTTGATGAAAAACCGGCTTTTTAAAAATTATAAATTTGTTCTGGAAAACGTGGACACTTCTAAAGTAGATGGCAAATCGCTTTTGCCCATATACATAACTGAAAAATTATCTGACAGATACCTTAGACGGGATCCGAATGAAAATAAAACGTTGGTGCTTGCAGAAAAAAAAGTGAACTATGGGGATTTTCTTGACAATGAAGGGATCAACCAATACTTGAACAGATTATATGGTGATATCAATATTTACAACAATAATATTACTATCCTTACTTCACAATTTCTTAGTCCTATTGCCGATATGGGACCCACATTTTATAGATATTATTTAAGAGATACGGTAGTAATTGACGGAGTAAAAATGGTTCAACTTTATTTTACGCCAAAAAATCCAAACGATTTAATTTTTAGAGGCACTATGTTCATCACGCTCGATGGTAATTATGGCGTTCAAAAAATTAACATGACCGTTAGTAAAAATGCAAATCTAAATTGGACCAGAGAACTCAAAATAAGTCAGAACTTTGAAAAAACTGATGATGGACGGTATCATGTTTCCAAGAGCACAATGTCGGCAGAATTTACGATCACAAAAAAGTCGTCAGGCGGATTATTTGGTGAAAGATCAGTTTCATTTAAAAATTACCTGATCAATACTCCTGCGCCTGATAGTATTTACAAAGAAAAAGATATTGTTATCAAACCAAATTCTTTGGATAGGACCGATAGTTTTTGGATTGCCAACCGGCCGCCGGAAGCGCTGACACCTGTGGAAGAAAAGGCCTATGTCAATATTGACAGTTTGAAAGATATGAAATCCTTTAAAAGGATGGGAAATGTTTTTACCCTTATTTTTTCCGGATACCTTGAAGCGGGTATAGTAGAGATAGGAAATACCAATACTTTTTACAGTTTCAACCCTGTAGAAGGTTTCAGATTAAAAGTTGGAGGAAGAACTACAACTAAAATGAGCAAA
Organism: Ginsengibacter sp.; assembly: GCA_039922575.1. Classification (GTDB taxonomy): domain Bacteria; phylum Bacteroidota; class Bacteroidia; order Chitinophagales; family Chitinophagaceae; genus Ginsengibacter. Next base: position 5,610 of record JBDTEK010000090.1, on the reverse strand, counting down.
AGTTTGTATTTCAATTCGTATTTGGCTTATGGTTTTAAAGATGAAAAGTTTAAGTACCTTTTGGGTGCCACCTATTCGTTTAATCATAAATCAGTTTATTCTTTTCCTCTTAATTATATAAAAGTCAGTTATCAGCATGAAACAAGCATACCGGGGCAGGAATTGGTTTTTGCACAGGAAGATAATTTCCTTTTGTCTTTTAAAAGAGGTGACAATGATAAATGGCTTTATAATAAATACTTTAAGGCAGATTATGTAAAAGAATTCGGAAAAAATATCTCTTATAATTTTACCTTTAAAAACTGGAATCAGGTTGCGGCAGGCAATATTATTTTCCAAAAGACTTTTGGTAATGACCTGGTAAAAGATATTACCACTACAGAATTATCTGCTCAGCTAAGATGGGCTCCCAAAGAACAGTTTTACCAGGCGAAAGAATTCAGAATACCCATTATTAACAAGTACCCGGTTTTTATACTCCGGTTTACTGAAGGAATTAAGGGTTTGGTGAACGGTGAATACAACTATCAGAATATTTACCTTCGTGCAGATAAGCGATTCTACCTTTCTCAGTTGGGCTACGTAGATGCTACTCTTGAAGGTGGTAACATATTTGGGAAATTGCCTTTCCCCTTACTCACTATACACCGTGCTAATCAGACTTATGGGTTCCAGGACAATTCATACAATTTGATGAATTTTATGGAGTTTGTCAGTGATAGGTTTGTTTCTACCCGTTTTGATTTTTATTTTAATGGATTTTTTTTAAATAAACTTCCTCTAATAAAGAAGTTAAAGCTGAGAGAGGTAGCCACTTTCAAAATGTTATACGGCGGATTAAGAAAAGAAAACAACCCTGATGAAAATCCTGGATTGCTTAAATTTCCAACAGATAATGAGGGAGAACAAACCACTTTTGCCCTCGGCAGCACACCTTATATAGAAATGAGTGTAGGAATAGCGAATATTTTTAAACTGATACGGGTTGATTTGGTTAGGCGAATGACCTATTTAGATAATCCTGATGTGGTCAGGCTAGGTTTAAGAACATTAATAAAATTTAATTTTTGAGTTCATTTGTGCCGGCCTGATAAAATGTAATTATGAGAGAGAAACTTCAGAAGACTATTTATAAAATTATAAACCCATTAGTGAGGTTGCTGATAAAAATGGGCGCCACACCCAATACAGTTACCCTTACCGGATTTATTTTAAATGTTGGAGTGGCCGTTATATTTATAGTAGGTGCAGAGGAAGGAAACAGGGGCAATCTGGCTTATGTGGGATGGGCAGGAGCGTTGATATTATTTTCCGGATTGTTTGATATGCTGGATGGGCAGGTGGCAAGGCTTGGCAATATGAGTTCAAAGTATGGAGCACTGTTCGATTCTGTTCTGGACAGATACAGTGAGCTTGTTATGTTCCTGGGAATCTGCTATTATCTGATCGCTTATCACTATTTTCTTAGTTCTCTTTTTGCTTTTATCGCTCTTATAGGTTCAATGATGGTGAGCTATACACGCGCCCGCAGCGAAGGCCTGGGAATAGAAAATAAAGGTGGCGTGATGCAGAGGCCCGAAAGAATTGTATTAACCGGAGTAAGCGCGCTGGCTTGTGGCATTACTGCTTATTTCATTGGGGGAGATTATAAGTACTATTTTCCTGGCAGCTCCATTCTGGTTTTTGAAACTATCACTATATTGACATTGCCGATTACTGTAATGGCAGTACTTACAAATATTACCGCATTAAGAAGGCTTTTTGATGCTAAAAGAGCGATGGAGGCGCAGGAATAATCATATTATGAAGAATACAAATTTTTTTTATTTTGTTGCAGCAATGTTCTTGAATACTCAGTGTTATTCTCAAAAGACCTCTCCGGCAGATACTTTTCCGGTACCAAAAGAACATGCCTACGAGTTGTTTTATCTGCAACGTCAGCCTAATATCAATACTATTGTTATAGACCTTAATGTGGAAAATGGTAAAATAAACGAAGAGAACCCTGTAAATGTTTATTGGATAAGATTTGGTGAGGGTGGCAAAAAAGCAAAATTGAATTTTATACAAAGAGAATTTGCTTATGGTATTCATGCGAAAAAAATTGCTGAAGGCAAATATGATTTGAATTTTGTTTCCTATAAAAAAATGAAGTTTAGGTTGGAAAAAGGAGCTGGTAATATCTGGCAGGTATATAGTACCTTGAGCAATGGCTCCAGAATTAGGCTTAGAAGGATCTATTTACATATAAATGGTGGTAGTTTCTGGAAGCCTAATATAGAATATGTTGAGCTAAAAGGGAATGAACCTGGTACCCAAAAAGAAGTTAGAGAAAGGATATTTTTGAAACAATAAAGAGCTTAACCCATGAAAATTTATTTGAAATCATCATAAAAATTGTCTGGCAATTAATATAAAAATTACAGGAAACTTTTGTGATTTTTTCATTCATTTAAATTTAAAAAAATTAAATCATGAAAAAGTATTTCGTATCTAATTCTGCCGAATCTGTGAGAATGTTTAAGAGCGACTTTATGGAATCGTTATCAAAAGTTCATTTTGCTGTGCCGTTGGTTATCTATATTCCTACGATAGGATATTTAATATATAGATCGTTTACTCTGCAGGTTGGCTTATTATTCTTTTTATTTTATTTTTTATTTGGATTGATTATCTGGACCATCACTGAGTATCTTCTGCACCGGTATATATTTCACTTTGAACCTAAATCAAAATGGGGACAAAGGATGCATTTTATTTTTCACGGAGTGCATCATGATTACCCACAGGATGCAAAACGCCTGGTGATGCCCCCTTCTGCCAGTATCCCATTGGCTATTTTATTTTATCTTTTATTTTCTTTGTTTTTTAAAAATCAAAGTTTTTTATCAGCCTTTTTTGCTGGGTTTATTACTGGCTATTTGTTGTACGATATGATACATTATGCCATCCATCATGCTAATTTCAAAAGCCCCTTGATGAAGAGGCTTAGAGTTCACCACATGCTTCACCATTATGCATATCCTAACAAAGGATATGGCGTAAGCTCTGCATTATGGGACGTTGTTTTCAAATCTGATTTTCCGCCAAAGAGAAAAAATATAACAACTGCACAGAGTGGAGCAAATAATTAAAGATCGTAACAAAAAATCTTTGAGGGGGATAATTACAATAGCTGCTATTTCTTTATTCTATCTTTTGGTATCAGCTATTTTTATTGGGTTTAAAACAAATCAGTTATTCCTCGTTTTCTTTTTTTGCGTGATGTATTTTGCATCAAACCATACAAGAAAACTAATTCTTGGGTTCTCTGTTTTTATTGTTTACTGGATCGTGTTTGACTATATGAAAATTTTTCCGAACTACCGTTTCAACGTAGTTCATATTCAAGACTTGCATGACCTTGAAAAAAAGTTTTTTGCAATAAAATGGGAAGGTGTTTTTTTAACTCCTAATGAATATCTGGCGAAGCGGCAAACCATCAGTTTGGATCTGTTAAGCGGTTTCTTTTATTTATGCTGGGTGCCGGTTCCTCTTTTTTTAGCCGTTTTTTTATTTTATAAAAACCGTGCTGAATTTTTGAAATTCAGTCTCACTTTTCTTTGGATTAATCTGCTTGGGTTTATTATTTATTACTTATATCCGGCAGCGGCGCCCTGGTACATACCACTTCACGGAAGTGTTTTTGATGCCGCTACACCTGGTAATACAGCCGGGTTGGGCAGATTTGATCTATATTTCAACGTTCATATATTCCACGATCTTTACGCCCAAAGCTCCAATGTTTTTGCTGCTATGCCATCCTTACATGCTGCGTATCCTTTGTTGGTGCTTTATTACGGTGTTAGAAACAAATTAGGTTGGATTAACATTTTGTTTGCCGTAATAATGCTTGGTATCTGGTTTGCCGCAGTTTACACAGGACACCATTACATTCTCGATGTTTTAGCGGGTATTTTATGCTGCCTGGTTGGAATTGTTTCTTTCAACAGAATCATAAAATATAAACCAATGGCAAAAATGCTGGAGGATTATCTTCAGGTGATTCGATAAGGGGTTGGGAAATATTAAATCTGTAAAAATCATTTAGTATTTAAAACAAATCATTGGGGTTCATTTTCAAAAAATCTTCCCAGGGCAAACCACTTTTGCCAATCAATAATATTTTATGAGGTTTGAATTGATCTTTAAAAACACTCATACCGTCGGTGTTGCCTGCGGTAGAACTTTTTATTTCCAATGCAACTACTTTACCTCTTTTTTCAATTACAAAATCTACTTCTTTATTCTTCTCCCGCCAATAATGAACTTCAAATCCATTCGTTAATGAGTGGTTGATCAAATGAGCGCCAATAGAAGATTCCACCATTCTTCCCCACTCTTTTGGCTTTATAACTATTTCTTTAAATATTTCATTCCGATGGCTGCTTATCAATGCAGAATTGTGTACCTGAAACTTAGGGCTTGACGCCCTCGTTCTAACCACATTGGCTGTAAATTTTTCAATGCCTGCCAACAATCCCGCGGTATCTAAAAGTGTGAGGTAATGTGATAAGGTAGTTGTGTTTCCTGCATCCTGTAATTGGCCCAGCATTTTTGTATAAGAAAGAATTTGCCCGGAATAAAGGCAGCCCAATTCAAACAGCCTTTTCATTAAAGCCGGCTTATCAACCCTTGTGAGCATTAAAATATCTTTTGAAATGCTTGTTTCGATTAATGAATCCTGAATATATCTTTTCCATCGTTCTTCATCTTCTATCAACGATGCAGACCCTGGGTAGCCACCAAACCAAACATATTGGTTTACGTTCCACCCAAAAGCTTTGTGCATTTCATTGAATGACCAATGCCCCATATAAGTACTTTCAAATCTGCCGGCTAACGATTCGGTGAGTCCCTGTTGCAATAATAATCTTGAAGAACCGGATAGAATTACTTTTAAATTTCTTTTATTTTTTGTATCAGTATCCCATAGAAGTTTTACTGTTTCGCTCCAGTTACTTATTTTTTGAATTTCATCAATAACCAATAAAAACTGCTTGCTTTCTAATTGATCCATTTTTAATCTGGCTGTTTCCCATTGCTGCTCCAGCCACGAAAAATTAGAACTGGCAGTTGCATCTGCTGAGGAGCTATGAAAAGGGATTTTGCTATTTTCTAACAATTGAGATATAAGGGTAGTTTTCCCGACTTGGCGAGGGCCCATTATTACCTGAATGAATTTCCTGGGTTCAGTTATTCTTTTTTCAAGTGATTGCAATTCATTACGTTGAAACATAATAAAATTTTTACTCAGTATTACTAATTATTTTACTCAATACATTGAGTAAATGTACTAAAAATTATTATTGAAAAAACTTCCGTTAAAAGAGAACTGTAGATTTCAAAAGCACGATCCTTAACTTCTTAAAAACCCATCTCCCATTTTCCAACTAAATTTGCCTTAATGCCCGAAAAAAAACAGCGAAAAAAATTATTAGATTTTGGTATTCTTAGAAAGGTTTTTGCATTTGCGAAACCTTATAAAAGAAAGGTTTATATTTCCGTGATTCTTTCGATTGTATTAGCGATCATTTCTCCCCTTCGCCCATATTTAATTCAATATACAGT
>JBDTEK010000089.1:0-3708 GCA_039922575.1 Ginsengibacter sp. | reverse complement strand
CAGGAATTTCTAAAGCCAATTCCGCGGCAGAATAATATACAATGTCGCGATAAGGTTCAAATTTATCTTTTCTTGCCATTTGCAAAAGCCTGTTGATTCCTTTTGCAATTTCATCCCGGTCCTTGCTTTTCAGCATTTTCGCTTTATTCAGATTAGCATAAATATCCATTAGTGGATCGGTGGTGTGCCTGATTGCTTTTTCATAATAATTTGAAGCGGTATCATGTTTGCCCTGCATTTCATATAGCTGCCCCAATAGATACTCGCGCCTTGCTTTATCCTGTAAATCTATTGCATTTGAAAGCGCATTTTCAATGTGGCTGATTGCGCTGTCATACATCTTTTGTTTGTAAAACCAGTATCCTTGTGTCTCTTCAAAATACGGATCAAGCCTTTTTGGAAAAAGCGGATCGTTTTTGAGTGTATTGATTAGTCCTGCAGCATCCGAAAAATCATTCATATCCGTTAATGTTCTTACCTGCCACACCAATGCATCATTGCGGCTTGGCGGGCGGGTGAAAACTCTGTCCACAATGTTCCTGTCTTCTTTGCTCGAAATACTTAATCCGTTGGATGGGTTATCGTTGGAACCTACTATTAACTGATCATCTTCCGATTTCTTTTTTCTCGGGAAAAGATTATAATTAATAAATTGAAAAGTCATGGAGGCGGAGTCAAAATCTTTGCGCAGGTAATAAGCTTTTCCTATTAATAAATAAAGGTTGTCAACCCAATCGCTGCGCAAATCGTGCAGTAAAATGCCGGCAGTAGCTTTAATAATTACCGAATCAAGGTCGGAGCTTTGAGAAGCCGTATTAGTAAGAGAGTAGCTGTAATATGGTAGCAACGCCGCATAGTTTTCTTTATTGGCCATCCTTGCTCTTTCTATTACTGCATTGATCTTATTATTGGCGTTAAAAAAATAATTATAATGGCTTACCGTATTTTGGACAAATCTGCGTGGGAGAGTGAACTTCTTTTCTCCTGTCTTTTCAGATTTCAGGACTTTATTTTTGAATTTTTCAGGTTTGTCTTTTTCCAGGTCAAATGTAATTTTGCCAAGTTGAGCGTGAACCTCGGGTAATAGTAAGCAAGAAAACAAAAAAACAGATATATATTTTATGATCCGGTGGTTCATGAATATTAAATTTTTTCAAAGCAACAATAAGCAAAAAAGTTCTCTACACAATAAGAACTTTAGTTTGGCAAAATTATTTTAAAAATACGGTTATTTTAAGGTAATATGCCAATAAATGAAAAGGGTGCTTTATTTTTAACAAGATTAAAATGATAACATGGCTTTACCGGGCAATACTTCTTTAAGACGGCTGAGAAATCATTACAGGCTTATAATAATGAATGAGGATACTTTTGAAGAAGTAATTGCCATTAAAATGAACAGGTGGAGTGTTTACATTACGTTAAGTGCCTTATTTGTAGTACTGGTAGGGCTTACCATAGGATTAATCGCTTTTACGCCTTTAAAATTTTATATTCCCGGGTATGGAATGGCCAGCAAAACAAAAGAATATGAAGCGTTAAAATTAAGAGCGGATTCTATTGAACATACGCTTGTTTTAAAACAGGAATATATTAATGATATTGAAAAAATATTAAAAGGCGATATGGTTTCCCTGGATACTACCTCGCTTAAAGTACCCAATGCAGATAAACTGCCGGTTGAAAAACGGAAAAGGAAAAGAAGGAGGTAGGTCAGATCAGGTCCGCACCGCAGATCGTACCGGTTGCGGAGCAGGACCGCGAGTCGTTGCGGTGGTGGACCATTATCGAAGGATAGGCCAGTTTTGTTTTTTTATCCACAGGCAAACCTGCAATAATGACTGTTAGGTTAGCTCTGTACCGCTCACCTTTTGAAGGAATGAATAAATAGTAATAAAAATTAAAAACTCCAAACGGGCATTTGCCAAAGTCTTTACAAGGTTTATAGATTTAAATAAAATAACGATTTTGAAAAGCAGACAGGAAAGCAATAAACAATTAATGAAGTATGCAGGGCTGGGCACTCAGTTTCTGGTGGCGATAGGCCTCGGTATTTTTTTAGGAATAAAAATAGATAAATGGGCCAATTTTTCATTTCCTTTGCTGGTATGGCTGCTGCCATTACTGATGATAATTGGCATCACGATAAAAATAGTTAAAGACACATCTTCAAAATGAAATATCCCTTTATAAAGAAAATAGTTCCGCTTATAGCGCTTTTTGTTTTTTTGAATATAATACTATTGGTCTTTAGGGAAGCGTTGAGTTTACGTGGGTTTGAGATCAATTTTATTCTTTGGGCAAACGTGATTTTATTTTTATTAAGTTTTTCCGGTTTTTTGATTCAGACGAGAGGCGTGCGCTCGGCTAATATAAATGCATTTATACGGGGAGTTTATTCTTCGGTTTTATTGAAGATGTTTATTATAATGGGTGCTATTCTTATTTATATTTTAGTAGTAGGTGGCCAGGTAAATAAACCTGCATTATTTACCTCAATGGCAATTTATCTGTTATATACATCTATAGAAGTGATTCAGTTAATGAAAATTGTACGTAAAAAACCCGATGCATAGAAAAGAATCCCCTTTACTGGTTTTAAACAATTATTTGCCTGAAGGTACGTTCGATAGTGTGGTTGACTATATTGTAGCACATAAAGTGCACCTCACTATTACCCGCGAACGGACCACAATTTTGGGAAATTACAGAAGCAAACACTCCGATAAAAATCATAGGATAAGTGTAAATGGGAATCTTAATAAATATTCTTTTTTAATCACTTTGTTGCATGAGCTTGGTCATCTTCTTGCATTTGAAAAATACGGAAATAAAATTCCATCTCATGGTGCTCAGTGGAAAAATGAATACAGTAAAATTCTTGCAGCGTTTATCTCAAAAAAAATATTTCCGGCCGATATTGAAAATGAATTGCTGCAAACATTGAATAACCCTGCGGCTACTTCATGCGCTGAAACATCTCTATTGCGGATTTTGAGAAAATATGATTCGCATAGACCGGGCATCTTCTTATTGGAAGAATTACCCGAACAAAGCTTATTCAAAGTGAAAAACGGCAGGATTTTTAGCAAGGGAAATAAAATGAGAAAAAGGTATTTATGCAAAGACCTCTCAACAAACAGATTATATCTATTTAGCCCTGTTGCAGAAGTCGAGTTGGTAAAAGGATATGAAGAATCATAAAAGGAAAAGCAAGAAATTTCAGATGCTGGTTAACAGTAATTATTCTGAAAAATCTTTCGTTTTGCTGTCGTTTCATTTGATATCAATTAATCATTATTTTTTATTCCGCCCATTTTATTCCGCCCATTTTATTTTTTCATTTTATAATAGAGCCATCCCGGAAATAGTTTCCATTAATAATGCCAAAACAATACCAGTAGCGAATTTAAAGTCTAAATGATTTTTATAAAAAAGTACCTGAATTTTTCTTCAACAATTTTCTTCTTAAGTTAGTTTCTCCTTTATTTATGGATTCGGCAATACGTTTTATTTATTAATTCTACAACAATTCAAGATGAAAGAATAAAGAAGTTTTATAGAAGGATGTATGTTAATTTTTTTGAAGTTGATTAATTTTTTTTATTAGAAAGCTGCTGTTTTACTTACTTTACGTTTAAATTTATTTATGATAAAAAAAATTATATTATCATTTCTTCTCAGTGCGGTATACACAATTACTTTTTC
>JBDTEK010000088.1:0-5592 GCA_039922575.1 Ginsengibacter sp. | reverse complement strand
AGCAAAAGGACTTTTAGGTCGGCTGACACTAACTGAACTTAATGATTTAAATAAAAAGCTAAAAATATTGCTTCAGCTACCTTAACGAATGGCACGTGCATGTAACATCGCAGCAAGGGCTGCATGTTGAGAGATCGGCTGTAGTTCGCTATCAGCATCGGTTCTAGCGGACGAACAAAGCCAAGCAGGCATCCAAAACGACCAAGTTATTTTAAAAGGATAATTAAACATGCATACATAAGGCAACAACGACGAAAAATAACAAATTGTCATTTGACAAAGCTTTTGCAGCATCGTTTATATAACTAAGTACAAGCCGGACAGAGAACCTAAAGGCACAAAAACTTCTTTCAGACTCCAGGATGATTTGGTAAATTGTGGAAGGTAATATTGATAATATTTTTGATCTTTCTATATACTTTTGATAATTAAAACTACAACATGAAAAAAATATTAATTACGGGCTGTCTCTTGCTAAGCATCTATAGCCTGTCCGCCCAAAATAATAGCGCTACTGAAAAATCTATCCAAACCATCCTGCAAAAACAAGAAGAAGCATGGAACAAACATGATGTTGATGCAATGAGCGCCTATTTCACAAAAGATGCCACTTTAGTTAATTTTTTAGGAATGTTTTGGAAAAGTAAAGCAGAAATTCGCGAAAACCTTGGCAGAATCAATGAAGATGTTTTTAAGCATACTTCCATCAAGCTAAGCTTGAAAGAACTAAAGATTGTTGCGCCTGGTGTGGCTGTTGCTAATATTGAGGAAGAATTCGATGTTGAAGAAAACTACACAGATTTAGGTCAGCAATATAAAAAAGGTGATAAAAATTATAAACTAATAATGAATGTATTTATCAAGAAAAATAAAGAGTGGCAAATAACTGCCTCCCAAATTACATTGATTAATCAATTTGCTTCACCACATCAATAGAAATGTCAATTAATTTTGACAGAAGTTTGCAATTTGAGGTAGCTGTAGCCGGAATTTAAGTCCAAGCAGGGTTTTCGGGTAGGCGTCATGTAAACGGCGGTTTGGCAATATGGCCGGGAGACGAATAGATTCTCAATTTATTGTTCATTATTCGGCTTTAGTTCCAACTGACGAATAACGCCGAGCAATAGAATAAACAATGAACTTTTTATTATAAATTTAGCTTCGGTTACGGGCTGACGATTTTCAAATACTGCCATATCGCTAAGCCATACCGTAAGGCTAAACGACCGCATAGCCTGACAATCTGAAGGTTCAAAGTATGGATATGGTATATAACCGATTACGGCCGTAGTAACCAAATTAAAATAACCCACTATGGCAAGACTAAAATGAATCCTAAAGTTGATTTTCATTTTATTAAAGCAAAAAAGTGGCCGGAAGAATTGGATCGCTTAGCTTAATTATTCATCAGAGATAATATATGAAAAACATGAAAAGCAATAAAAAGAAATTGTTACCAGGGCAACATGTAGAGCTGCTCAGCGCGTTAAAAGCCCGTTTTGAAAAAAACAGGAAACGACATAATGGTATTGAATGGGCTGCAATACAAGCAAAGCTGGAAGCTAATACTGAAAAGCTATGGCCGCTCAATGAAATGGAAAGAACGGGCGGTGAACCGGATGTGGTTGGTTATGATAAAAAAGCGGGCGAATACATTTTTTATGATTGCTCAGAGGAAAGTCCTAAAGGCCGCAGAAGTTTTTGTTATGACCGCGAAGCATGGGAAGCAAGGAAAGAAAATAAACCGGAAAATAACGCTATTGACATGGCTGCAGCTATGGGCACCGAGCTTTTGACTGAGGAACAATACAGGGAGCTGCAACAAGTTGGAAATTTTGATACGAAAACATCGAGTTGGATAAAAACGCCACCTGGTATTAGAAAACTGGGCGGAGCCCTGTTTTGTGACCGTCGCTACAATACTGTCTTTGTGTATCACAACGGAGCAGAATCTTACTATGCTGCCAGGGGTTTCCGCGGCTCACTGAGGGTCTAAATTTGGCATAAAATAACTCAATATGACAAAGAGTAAAGTGAATACTAAAGTTGATTTTTGCTTCAGTAAAGCCAAAAAGTGGTGGAAAGAATTAGATCAATTGGGAATGATCGTTCCTGACTTCGGCTGATCGAAGAGTTGTAGTAAAAGAAACTTACTAACCTTTTTTTTGAAAAATCTTTATCAGTTTTTCGCAATGATAAACATTATTAGCTTTGCATAAATAAGTCAACATGTCAAACAACAGCGTAACATTACACAGAATAATTAAAGCAGCACCCGAAAAGGTTTATCGCGCCTTTACCGAATCTAATGCGCTTGCATCATGGCTTCCTCCCTATGGATTTATATGTATTGTCCATAATATGGACCCGAAACCGGGTGGGAATTACAATATGTCCTTTATTAATTTTTCTACAGGCAAGGGACATTCTTTTGGCGGTAAATATCTTGAACTAAAGCCAAACGAGTTCTTAAAATACACTGACACATTTGACGATCCTAATTTGCCCGGAGAAATGATCACTTCGGTTTGGCTTAGCAAAGTTTCCTGCGGTACGGAACTTAAAGTTATCCAGGAAGGCATTCCGGCTGCTATCCCAACTGAGTTCTGTTATTTGGGATGGCAAGAGTCATTAGAAAAATTAGCAAAATTGGTTGAACCTACAATTCCGGATGCCTGATTAAGGACATAATAAAGTTTAACTGATTACTGGAAAAGTTTAATAATTTGCTGCTGCAAAATGTCTGCTTGACATCCCCATTTCATAAAAAAGAAAAAATACCGATAACATTTTGCGTATTGAATAAAAACTCCCTGAATTAAAAAACAGTTCGAAAAATAATATAAAAGCCCTGATCTTCTAAGAACGGGGCTTTCTGCAATGCCATGTTCAGCGACACAGAATGTATCATTTTATGGCAACCCTACCGTTTCTTTCATTCCGGTAAAAATCATTTTCCATAGCAGGTTAAAAAACGATTTATAAATATCCCGATCAAAAGAAGGCTTTACTTTCCGCAAGTTTCCTTTGCCTGGGTTACTATTTTTCACAATTATATTTGCCACAAGACTTAGCAGTCCCTTTTTCTTAATCCGGTTATTATTCTTTTTATCGCGTTTTAAAACGTCCACTTTCAGATTTTCATATTGCATTTCAAAGTCTCCCTCTGCACTGGTGTTGTTTCCTGTAAAATGAAAATCTATCGAATTTATTTTACCGGTATTCACTTTTATAAGCGCCATTGGTACAGAAATCTGATTTAATAGTTTAGCGTCAAAAGCAGCAACCGAAGCATTCGCATAAAAATTCCCTTCATCGCTATTTAATAAAAATTTAAAATTCCCTTTCAAAGAAATTGCATTTAATGCTTTTGTCTCAAATGAAATATTTAATGCGTTATTCGCTTTTATTGCCGAAGGTATATTGGTGATATTTGTCAATATTAATTTGGAATTTGAAAAATTAACCACCCCTGTGCTGTCGCTTATTTTTTCTCTTTCTTTATATTCGATGTATGCATTTTCAAGCGTTGCTTTGGAAATATTGATGGGCAGATTTATTTTTTTCAAAATTTGAGAAGGATAATTTCCAATCTTACTTTTTTTCTCAATTGGTTTGGTCAGATCATGATAAATTTTGGTGGTTACACTATTTACCACCAATTCAGAAGCTACAATTTTATTGTCCAGCAGGTCTTCCATGGTAATGCCTCTAAGACTGATTCCACCCATCTTTATATCATATCTGTCTTTTTGAAAATGAGCTTTATCTGCAAATTTAGCCTCACTTAAAAAGGGATTAATACTGAATGTACTTATCTTCAATTGCTTTTGAAGTGAGTTTAAAACAATGCCGCTGAAATAAAAATGGTACATTTTATCTTTTGAGTTTATGGAAAACTTGCTCACTGCTACTTCTACTTCCTTACTATATTTCATCGGATGCAGTTCCAGGTCTACTATCCTGTCAGCTTTTACCCCGTTTATTTTCAGAGAAATATTACCCACTGAATAATTACTTTTTGCAAAGGGCACAAAGCTTACCTTATCAAACTGCAGGTGGTTCAAATTGACACTGTATACTTTCATAAAACCGGAGCTATCTGAAGCTGGCATTTTCCCCTTTTTCGCGGATTTTGATTTTTCAACAGGGGCCTGGTATAAAGTGATATTCTTACATAGCACTGTGTCCACATCCAGGTTCTTGTTTTTTACAATTTCATTGGTATTCACACCGGTTAATTGAAGTGAGCTGGCATCAAGCAGCCTGATTCCATTACCGGTGCTATCAGCAAACCGGTCTATGCTTATCTCACTAAAAAAAAGAGTACGGTGTATGCCTGAAAATGATATATCTTTTACACTAAATTCTTTCCTGGTATTATTATAACTGAAAAATGAATCTACCGTAAAGTCGGCTTGTTTACAAAATAGAGTGCGGCTGGTATCCAGGTGATGCGTACTGTCAATTAATACGTCCTGCAGGAGAATATTTCCATTTATGAAATCAAAGTTTTTTTCTTTTGAATAGAAATCAACTCCCTTTGCGCTTATCTTATTCAATAATACAAACTTAACTTTTATGAGATCCAGTTTACCGAGAATTTGCTTATAAATGTTACCTGCTTCCGTTTCAATTTTAGTTCCTTTTTTTAAAGGTTTAAGCGAATACAATATCACTACCGGTTGATTAATAATCACAGAATCTCCTGTCATTTCATTTGCTGCCAGCGCTTTTGCAGTTTTTAATCCGGCAATAGTTATGGATTTTATTTTTATATCCAGCAAAATGTCAGGTTGATCTTCCACACTCATTTTTTTTACCCTTGCCGTATCCGGAGTGATTTGTATGTTGCGTATGCTCGCGTTTCCACTTATTTCATCGAAAAGAAGTGAATCGTATTTAATGGTGTAAAGATTATCGGTTTTTTTGGCGATAGTAGTGTTAATGGTTTTGTTAGCGATTTTGTATTTATAATGTTGCCACACAAAATAGCCTGCTACACAAACAATGAGGGCTGCAGCAATTATATATATAAATCTTTTTGAAACAGGTTTTGGGGTATTAGGTTGCTGCATATTTAAAAATTAAGGATACATTATTGAGTTTTTGTTTACCAGGGATTTCCTATGTGTGCTTCGGGCCCTTCGCATATAAAAATTTTTTCCAAACAAAAAACCAGCTTCCCCATAAAGGCACAAAGATAGGTGTCAGTTTAACCTCTTGCGCCGTAATACCTTAATATTACTAAGCCATATAAATACATTGGCCGTATAAACGTCTTCACCTTCAAACTAAACCCTGCAATTCTGAAAATACAGGCGCACCGGCAGTATTTCTTTTGGTAAAAAGTACTTGATTTTAAAAATCGTTCCGGAAAAAAATCGTTTATCTTGCTCTCATCCAAGAATTATTTTATGAAATATAAATTAATTTTTACAGGAGTTTTATTCTTATTATTTTTTTGTGTTAACGCTCAAAATGCTAATAATGAAACATCAGCTTCAAGGGCTCAAAGCGTTTATGGAGAGATTTTCGGAAATGGTGTTATTCTCTCAGCAAATTATGATGTCAGATTCGCAAAAAAACAAG
>JBDTEK010000087.1:0-3286 GCA_039922575.1 Ginsengibacter sp. | reverse complement strand
TGTCTGTTTTATCATCAGCAGCGGTCATCTGGGAAAAACCTTTGATTGCGTCCATCCTCTTTTCTGTGTGAAGACGCCATTTCAGCATAAATTTCATGGTATTTATTTTTAATTATTAATAAGCTGGATCGTGAAAGACCTCATTTAAAAATCGAATTATAAAAAATATAAAAAAGTAGAAATTATTGGATGGGCTTTGGGGGTAATAATAAAGTCAAATGGAAGAAAAATCTTAGAGCGTAGATCTTAAAAAGATTTGCTTAGAAGACAAATTTAAATTTTTTTAATTCAAAATGGGTAATAGTTTTTTTTAAATAAATTCCATCACACTGACTACTTGCCTGACGCAAAACTTTCCATAAACAATAGAGCAAGTCCATCAACGGAGAACTAATTCATTTCAATCAAATCCTTTTTCACTGCAGCTTTTAAAAAAAGAAAATCCGGTGAAGCAATAAATAAGTATGATTTTTATTTTTGATTAATTATTGGTGTTTAATTAATCTTAATTTCTCCGAAAATGATATTAATTGGTGACATCTTAATCTTTAAGAGTGGCAAAATGTTTTTCATTTTACGTTTATAAAAAGAAGAGAATTCGTTTGTTCAATATCCTGAGCCGGGTAGGAGATCGGTAGTGGCCCCATTTTTCTATAATCAACAAAATCGAAAGAGGCTTTGATTTCTTCAAGAGAACGATTATCGGCTGGCATGTTTTTTAAAAATCTGCAGCCACCGAATTTAATATATCAGATTTACAAGTTTGAGTATGACCGAAATAATTAGCGAAAGAAATGAATAGGATTAACAGAGACTGGAAAGACATTGTTTTTTTATGAACTATATTTTTTAATTGTGGAAGAACGATAGATATTATGCGAAATGGGTTAACCGGAAAAGTATTGTGAAATAGTTTGAGCAGATTCATATAGTCCAGATAATCAGTAAATAAAAATCAATATTATTTCTTTGTTTACTGCGATCATCCTATCAACGCAGTACAGGATAAGATGTGTGCGTTGAGCAACATACTATGTGTCCGAATCAGAAGAATTAATATTGATTTGTTTATGTATCTTAGTTTTGTTTTGCTTCAAATTTCAAATAAGTGTCGAAAAAAGGAATCATTTCTGTATATATTCTACCGTCTAAACCTCCCTGCATGTTCACATGGCCGCCTATGTATTCTTCAGCAAAATGCTTTACACCGTTTGCTTCCAGCATTTTGCTAAATCGCAGGCAGGTAATGGGGATGTGTGCAACTTCATCATTTCTGCCCCAATCAATCTTTAAAGCATTTAAATTTTTTAGTGCCGACAAATGAGTTTCAATCATATTAATAGGAAAGTTGGCTTCCCATTTTTTCTTTACCTCCACCTCCACTATCATACTATCGCCCACATATCTTACAGGCATTTTAGCAGAAAGAAATGTTTTTCCTTCCTCATCGGGTGAATACGTTCTGGCTAAATCTGCCATCAGTTTGGTATAGAACTTCTTAATAAAGTCAGAGTCTCCTCTCATTAAACTTTCTGTTATTTGCATTGAGCTGAATTCATTTCTAAACGAATCCATGTCTTTAAAGACCGGATTATTTACAGTAAAATCGGCAGCCCAATCCAATGTGGCAGGGCTGGATGCATACACGGCTCCAAAGACTTCAGGATAAAGCATTCCAATTTTTAATGCTCCATAGCCGCCCATAGAATGACCAGTCAATCCCCTGCTGTTTCTATCGGGTATGGTACGATATTTTTTATCGATATAGTCAACAATATCTTTTGCAATGTAGTCTGCCCAGTTTCCGGTAAGCGATGAATTGGTATAAAAACTTCCGCCAAAATTATCATCACTGTCAGGTAATACTAAAATCATTGGTTGAATATGGCCTCTGAAAATAGCAGTATCCATCAGGTCATTAAAATGAAACCATGCCATCATTAAGCTGTCATTTGAAAGAAAACCATGTAAATAATAAATTACAGGATATCGTTGTTTGCTGTTATCATAACCTGGTGGTAAATAAATTGTCAACCTGCGCAAAGGGTCTTCACCTCCGCGATTTCCCTGAATATAAACTGCTAAGAATTTTTCAACAACCACTTTCCCTTTTTGCAGGTTTTGTGCAGATAGGTTGTTTAGGAAAAGAAATAAAACGGGGATCAACAATAGCTGTTTCATAAAATAAAAATTTAATGAAGGGGATATTTTATATTTTGGATCAAGCTGGTTGCTTAAACTGTTTCATCTGGCGAAGACAGGAATTTTATCCCTTCAAACCATACTTATCCATAATTGGCTTCCTTTGATCGTAATACATAACGATACCCCATTCTGATTGTAGTTCATCAAACTGTTTTCTTCCTTCTTTAGAATCAGGTGAAACTCCTTCACTAAAAAGTTTATTCATTTCCTCAAGGCAAACTTCAAAATCTTGATTGGGATAAAAATCAATTAGAACAGCGGGCTCATCTCCTGCATTCCAATACGTGTGTACTATCCCATGTGGCCGCAAGTGCCATCCGCCTTCTTCAACTTCAAATACTTCCGTCCCTACCAATACCGATACTGTTCCCTTTACTACTCTCATCACCTCATCAAGATCTTTATGTACATGCGGTGGAGGCCCCATTGTTTTAGGTGATAAAATAAATTCAAACGAGGAAAATTGATTATTTACCTTGTTAAACCTAATCTTAGCCCCACCTCTGTAGGTTGGGCTGTTGTCAGGCTTAATATAAAAAGGTTTAAGCGGCCTTTTACTTATTTTATTTGTAATGGCCCTTGGCTTAACCTGTGATGATTGAGCAAACGTTTCTAAGGTGAAACTACTTGCAGCCAAACTGCCAATGATACTTGTGGTAATAAAATTTCTACGCTTCATAACAAGGAGATTTTGTTATGTAAAGATGAAAGGTTTCGTAGAATTTTTAGTGGTAAGGGAACGACGTTTTACTTTACTTCACTTCAATGATTTCTCTATTCGTGTAAATCAAAAATTCTTTCCGGAGCCTGTTTATCCACCTGAAAAAAAGACGTAGGAGTCAGCCCTGTGAACTCTTTATAGTCTCTTACCAGGTGCTGATAATCGTGATAGTTACACTGGACAGCAATGCTTAACCAGTCTTTTCCTGGTTGGGCATTTTTCATTAGGAAGGCTTTGTCAAAACGGGCAATCCTGGCAAGTAAGGAAGCGGTTATACCCATGCGCTCCCTGAATTTTCTCTCAAATTGCCTGGAACATAAACATGTTTCTTTTGCCAGCCAATCTATTGAAATATGTTCC
>JBDTEK010000086.1:0-5521 GCA_039922575.1 Ginsengibacter sp. | reverse complement strand
GAGATGTATTTATCTGGCATGCCAATCTTTTTCATGGCGGGGAGCACCATATAAATAAGGCCATGACGAGAAAAAGTATGGTGCTTCATTATTTCAGGGAAGGGGATGTTTGTTATCATGAAATAACACAAAGACCTGCTTTGATGGATGTTTAACTTGTTTTCAAAAGATAAATAGAAGGAAATCTTAGTCAAGTTTTTTCAAATTGCCTGAATTAAATCAACTCCAGGGATAATTAATACTTCATTCGATTTGGGAATCATGCAGCATATTTAACTTTAAACAAAGATTCCTATTTCACCTTCCTTCCCTTCCACTGATAACTTCCAAACTTCCCCAACCATCCGGCAATCAATGTATACAAAATGTGAAATGGTTCTGCGGGCGCAAACCACCAAAGCAATCTTTTTTTTTCAAAAAATTTCGCAACAGGAAAAACGAAAAATAATTCAACAATAGTTTTTACAACAATTGAAATCAGAAATAAATAAAATGCTTTTGTAAAAAAGAATGAAAATATAGTAAGAATAAAAATCCAGGCATTTAGTAAATAAACCAACAAGAGAACGGCAGTTATTTTTTTATCTGTGTATTTATCTGCCTTGCTTGCCCAGCGAATTCTTTGATTCATAAAATCTTTCATTGTTGCTGCGGGTTGTGTTTGCACAATCACATCAGTGGATTTTAAAAATAAAATCTTATCCGGATACGCCTTTTGAATTTTATGCATCAGCAACATGTCATCGCCACTCGCTATTTCATCTATACCTTCAAAGCCATTTACTTCATAAAAAACTTTTTTTTCGTAAGCAAGATTGGCACCATTGCACATGCTATGAAATTTTTTATAAACCGACGCACCGGCAATTCCCTGCAAAGTCATAAAGTCGAGGGATTGAAAAATCTTAAGAAGCCTCTTCAATAAAGGCTTTACTCCTAACTTCACTTGTCCCGGAGAGAGGAACACTACCGGCATCGCAACAAATACCGGACTTTTCTCTTTATAAAAAGAAACCAACGTTTCAATCCATTTTTCAGGAACAATACAGTCTGCATCGGTAGTAACAATTAATTCGCCTTTGGCAAATTGTAGAGCGGTTTCTATTGATTTCTTTTTGTAAGAATTTAAAACATTATTTCCCGTAAAATCCTGCAGATTGATGACATGGATATTTTCTTTTCGAAACGAATTAATCACTTCAACCGTATTATCAGTGGAATGATCATTGATTATTATTAGTTCAAATTTATTTTGCGGATAAGTTTGATTAAGTATTGATTGAATACAATTTCCGATATTATTTTCTTCATTTCGTGCAGCGATGATAATAGAAATAAACGGCATCTCACTTTCATTTAATTTCCGCCCCGGTATATAATCTTTTATTTCCAGCCAGCATTTTCTGTAAAAAAGAATGAGAAAAAAATAAGGCAATATGAGCAGTATTGTTATTAACAGGAATACCATAATGCAAATATCAAAGAAGCAAAGGCAAAGAACAAATAACAAAAAAGTCAAAATAATTTTAAAAGAAATTATTTCTCTTTATCATTTCGGGTATGTATCAATCAATTTAAAACAGCATCTTTTTTTTTCTTACTTACCAATAAAATTTTTGATTTTAAAAAATGAAATACAAAATATCGCTTCTTATTATAAGTTGCCAACCTTGCAAAAAGTGTTCTTGAATGCGTGAATGAAGTTTTAAGGTTGGCAATTTTTTCGAGCTTTTATAATGTATTCATAATAGAGTTCCTAAAAAAATCACTATTATCTTAACTATCTTGCAAAATAATTTTTCAATACAGATTTTCAAAAAAAATTAATTTTATAACTACGGATGTTCAGTATCATAACGGGGAGTATTATTTTGAGTCTTTTACATGCCACCATTCCTAACCACTGGCTACCGGTAATTGCAATAGGCCAAAAAGAAAACTGGACGTTGAAAGAGGTTACCAATGTTACGTTTATCTCCGCAGTAGCACATGGTTTAAGTACCGTTATCATCGGATTTATATTAGGATTTGTAGGTTCACAAATGGCGGAAAGAATTGATCACTTTACTCATTATATTGCGCCGGTTATTTTGATCGTTTTAGGTATTATCTTTATTTACCGTCATCATAATCACCGGCACTTTCATATAGATGAACTTAAAAAAAAGCAATCAAAAACAGGCATTATTATCGCTTTAGTACTGGCCATGTTTCTTTCGCCTTGCATGGAAATAGAAGCGTATTTTTTGTTGGCCGGCTCGCAGGCAAAGTGGCTCATTTGGTTTATTGCTGCATTATATCTCATCATTACTACGGTGGGCATGGTAGTATTAGTACGTTTGGCATATTTAGGCGCATTAAAATTAAATTGGCACTCCTTGGAACATAATGCAGGCATCATTACAGGAATTACATTAGTTGGCACAGGTATTTTGGCATTTTTTATCCATTAATATTTAATTAAGAAGGCACAATTCCCCGTTTTAGTTGACGATTTTATGGCACCTTTGCTTTTTTTCTAATTTACCATCTAAGTTTGCATCTATTTTATAAAAAATGAAAGTTACAGACCATATTAAAGAATCGAATGGCACAGCTATTTCTTTTGAAATACTACCTCCTCTCAAAGGAAAAACAATTGAATCTATTTACAATCACCTGGACGTCTTAATGGAATTTAAGCCAGCATTTATTAATGTAACTTATCATCGTAGTGAGCAGGTTTTTAAGAAAAGAGCTGATGGCACTTTTGAAAAAATTGAAATTCGCAAACGCCCGGGAACGGTTGGCATTTGCGCAGCTATAATGAACCATTACAAAATAGACGCCGTTCCGCATTTAATCTGCGGAGGATTTAATTTACAAGAGACAGAAAACGCCTTGATAGACCTCGCTTTTCTTGGTATAGATAATGTACTGGTGCTTCGGGGTGATGCTGCAAAAAATGAAACCTTATTTGAACCTGAAAAGCACGGACATTCTTATGCTATTGATTTATTAAAGCAAACTGTGAATCTAAACAACGGCATTTATCTTGAAGAGGATATAAGAGATGGATATAAAACCAAATTTTGCATAGGTGTTGCCGGATACCCCGAAAAACATTTCGAAGCACCGAATCTTCAAAGCGACCTTCGCTATTTAAAAATGAAAGTAGATGCAGGCGCCGATTACATAACTACTCAAATGTTTTTTGACAATAATAAATATTTTGAATTTGTAAAAAATTGCAGAGATGCCGGAATTGAAGTGCCCATTATCCCGGGATTAAAACCCATTACTTCAAAAAAGCAACTTTCCGTGTTGCCGCGCACTTTTCATGTAGATATACCTACAGAACTTAGTAACGAAATAATGAAGTGCAAAACGGATACAGATGTAGAAATTGTAGGTGAAGAATGGTTATTGCAACAATCTCAGGAACTTAAAAAACACGGCGTTCCTGTATTGCATTATTATACACTTGGTAAGCCACACATAGTGGCCAATGTGGTAAAACAAATTGTATAAAAGCAGTAAAAAATACGTTTAAAAAAATTGCTATTTTTCTACATGCTTTATAGATAACTGGAATTTTGTATTGAGACTAATAATAAAGTTATTTTCCGATAATATTTGTTTGGCGCCCTCGTCTTCCAAAACTACCTGGGCAAGGTGCATGGCCAGGGGTGAGCCGCTGATAACGTTTCCAACCTTGCCATCTGTAAATTCAATAAGAAATTTATAGCCGGCTTTTCTTCCGGTTCCAGCTCTTTCAAAGTCAACCCTGTTTAGATCTAGAACCTGGTCCTCAGTATTCGATTTTTTCATCAAAATTTTTACAATGGGCAGGTATTTTTTCCAAATATGATTGTACATGAAAGAAATTTATTTTATTTTTTTTTGAAGTACATGATTAATAACCTGTTAGAAAACAGGCATAATAAGAGAATCTTAAAATCTGATATTTATATAAAATTAAGTCAAATTTTTTATTGAGATCAAAAATTTTCGTTTATCATTAAACTTTGACGAAGCAATTTACCTGAAATTAACTTTTTAAACAGCAAATTAAAATTCAATTACCCTAAATTCTATCAATAAGGGTAGCATCTTTGATCTGAAAAAACGCCATAATATAATTATCCTCATGCGGGTATCAAACAGAGGTATCACAAAATTGGGTCGTTTATGTGCAGCAACCGAGGTGGGTCGTTTCACCATTACTTCTATCAAATTAAAGAAACAACATTTTAAATGCGCTCTTCCAAAGCCTACCTTTTTCTTTCATTTAAATTTTATCCTATTCTCCTTTAAACATTTATTAAATTTGTTGCTGTCAACAACTTTCAAATGGAATGGCATTTATAGATATTAAATTTCCAAAGTCTCTCTCAAAGGCATTAAAAATTTCGGGGAGTTCTTCTCCGAAAAGACAACAATTGAAAGTTCTGGAGAAACTATTGAAAAAATCAAGATTTACAGAGTTTGGGCAAAAATTCCTTTTCGACCGGATACTACTGAGCCGGCACCTCGGAAAAAATTTTCAACGCATTGTACCTACTTACGATTATGATACCATTTTTGCAGAATGGTGGCATAGGGCACTTGAGGGCAAATCGGATGTTTGCTGGCCAGGCGTTATAAAATTCTTCGCCCTTAGCAGCGGTACCAGTGAGTCTTCAAGCAAATATATTCCTATTACCAAGGAATTAATAAGAGCGAATACACTTACCAGTTTCAGGCAACTGATAAGCCTTGCAACTTATAATAATGTGCCCAAAAAATATGTAGGCAAAGGGTGGCTAATGCTGGGTGGTAGTACTCACTTACAAAAAAGCGCTACCTATTATGCCGGTGATTTAAGCGGCATTCAGGCTAAAAATATTCCATTCTGGTTTCAGGGAATGTATAAGCCGGGAAGAAAAATAGCCAAAGAACAGGATTGGTCGAAGAAACTGGAAGAAATAGTAGAAAAAGCTCCCGAGTGGGACATTGCTTTTTTAGTAGGCGTTCCGGCATGGGTACAGCTATGCATGGAAAAAGTGATTGAACGCTATCAATTGAAAAATATTCATGAGATATGGCCCAATCTGGCTTTTTATGTACATGGAGGCGTTGCACTGGAGCCATACAAAAAAGGGTTTGATAAACTTTTGGGCAAACCGATTACTTACATTGAAACATACCTTGCAAGCGAAGGTTTTCTTGCGTTTCAAAACCGCCAGGATGCAATAGGCATGAAGCTCGTGACCAATAATAATATATTCTTTGAATTTGTTCCTTTTGATCATAACAATTTTGATATTGATGGAAATATGGTTTCAAATCCAGAAGCTTTAATGATCCACGAAGTAGAAAAAAATAAAAACTATGCAATCCTGATAAGCACCAATGCAGGAACCTGGAGATACCTGATAGGCGACACTATTCAGTTTGTAGATGTGGATAAATGTGAAATAATAATTACAGGAAGAACCCGTCATTTTCTCAGTCTTGTAGGTGAACATCTTAGCGTGGACAATATGAATAAGGCGATTAA
>JBDTEK010000085.1:0-4434 GCA_039922575.1 Ginsengibacter sp. | reverse complement strand
AATAAACAATTATCTTGCACACCATTTTTAAATATAAAAATTATTAATGGAAACTGTGTATGTCGTAGATGCTGTGAGAACAGCGGTGGGCCGCTATGGTGGCGCATTAAGTGCCATTCGTCCGGATGATTTACTGGCGAAGGTGATAGTAGCTCTGGTAAAACGGAATGGAAGAATAGATGTAAATGAGGTAGAAGATGTAATTGCGGGTGATGCCAACCAGGCCGGTGAAGATAATCGTAATGTGGCCCGGATGGCTGCTTTGCTGGCCGGTTTGCCTGTTTCCGTTGCGGGAAATACAGTGAATAGGTTATGTGCAAGCGGACTGCAGGCGATTATGGACGCATCAAGGGCCATCAAATGTGGTGATGGAAATATTTATCTGGCAGGAGGAGTAGAAAGTATGAGCCGCGCACCTTTTGTAATGAGTAAATCAGAAAACGCCTTTAGCAGGAAAGCGGAAATATTTGATACTACCATCGGATGGCGATTTCCAAATAAAAATCTGATGGAAAAATATTACCCTTATTCTATGGGGGAAACGGCCGAAAATGTGGCGAAGCAATGGGAGATATCGAGACATGCACAGGATGAATTTGCTTTTGAAAGCCAGCAAAAATATTTTGCCGCGCTGGCTGCAGGAAAGTGGAAAAGTGAGATAATTCCTGTAGAGATAAAATTGAATAAAAAGGATACTATTTTATTTGGAGTTGATGAGCATCCCAGGAACAGCACTCTGGAAAAACTTTCCCAGATAAAACCGGCTTTCACGAAAGACGGAACTGTTACTGCTGGTAATTCTTCCGGTATTAATGATGGCGCTGCAATGTTAATGCTGGCAAATGAGCGTACTATTGAAAAATATGATTTGAAACCGATGGCACGCATCGTGAGTATGGCAGTCGCAGGTGTAGATCCGGCTATAATGGGTATTGGGCCGGTGGCCGCCACAAAGAAAGCATTACTTCGAGCAGGCCTCACCGTTAGTGATCTGGATCTTGTCGAATTAAACGAAGCTTTTGCATCGCAATCTATCGCATGCATTCACGATCTTGGTCTTGATATTGAAAGAGTAAATGTAAATGGTGGTGCTATTGCGATCGGGCATCCGTTAGGTTGCAGTGGGGCACGTATTGCCACCACTTTGTTATACGAATTAAAAAGGAGAAAAGCCCGTTATGGCCTGGCGACCATGTGTGTAGGAGTAGGTCAGGGCGCAGCGATGGTGTTTGAGAATATGAAAGCATAGTCTATATTCTGATGGCCTCCGTTGACCGGGTTATTGGGATCCCAGAAAAAAAATCCAAAAAAGAAATATTCCCATTTAAAGGAAAATAAAAAAAGACTCTTGAATGTTATCAAAGATGTTGACTTGATTTTTTTTCTTTCAAAGGATCAGCATATTTTTTTTATAAGCCGCAAGGCGTTTGTTATTGGGATTTAATTCTGTGATTAAATAATCAATATCATGTGGATTGCAAAGTTTCATTTTAAGAATAGAATTTAATTTTTCCGTGATGGTGATCACGGCCAGCTTGGATGCTGATTTGATCATTGCTTTTTTTATCTGTGCTACCTTCCACTCTTTCTCCGACAAGCCTTCTATTGCATCAAGACCATGAGCCCCAAGGAAACAAAGATCTACTCTTATGTCGGCGAGTTCGCTTATAGGTTTTTCGCCGATATTGATTTGGGAAGACATATCAATTTGCCCACCTATTAAGTAGACAGTTAAAAGAGGGTGGGCAGCCAGTTCCAGCGCCATCAATGGGCTTACTGTAAAAAATGTTGCCTCAAGGTTATCCGGAATCATTCTTACCATTTCAAGCATGGTGGTGCCGGCTTCTGTAAGAATGATCATTCCCGGCTGAATGAGTTTTATCGCTTTCTTTGCTATCTCTTTTTTTGCATCCTGTGCGTATGCTAAATTTTGTTGAATAGGATAATGGTATGATATTGAAAGTGCGCCTCCATGCACTTTTATTATTTCCCCGGCATCTGCCAGCTCTGCCAGGTCACGCCTTACGGTATCTTCGGAAACCTCCAACTGTACACTTAGTTCAGATGATAAAACCTTATTGTGTAAGTTGATTTGTTTTATGATGAATGCATGACGTTCATTTTTAAACATTCCTGAAACTGGCACTTCGATGTTGTTAATTCTTACTTCGGTGTTGTTAGTTCTCAATTTAAAATAAGTTTTAATTAATGTTGAGCCGGCTCTTTTTCTGTTTCTCTCTTTTGATCTCAAATCAAATAATTTAAAAAGCGCAAAAAAACGCAAGAAAACGCAATTTGTTTTAAAACTTTCCTTTTAGCGACTGATTGACAAATATACCAATTTTATACGGAATCTTTTGTTTTGGAGGTAAAGATAAATATAGGGTAAAGTTTTATGTCTCAATACTGTACTGATTATTAAGGGATGTTGGGGGTATTGTTTTAAATGCTGGATTTGAAAAAGGAAGAGGTTGCAAAAAAGGAAATTTTTAAAAAAGAATTTTTTTTTATAAAATATATTTGCATGTTTATGCTTTCTTAATTAGTTTAGTGTTTTAAAAGAAGCGAGAACCTGCATTCGCTGTTTAAAATTATCACTTCACCTTAATACGAACTCATGGCTCTATTAGGACTTGATCTCGGAGGAACCAAACTGGCAATGGGCATTTTTAATGAGAAGGGAAAGCTGTTGCATAAAGAAACAATTGCTTTGGAGGATAGAAGGGGAACGGAAGTTGGTAATCTAATTACCAGCCAGATACTTAAATTAAGGGATGTCGCCTCATTGAAAGAGGATCCGGTTACCTCCATTGGTATCAGTGTTCCTGGTATTTATCGCATGAAAACCGGAACGGTATGGGCTCCGAATATTTCCGGATGGGATGATTATTCGCTGCTGGATGAAGTTAAAAAGGTAAGTGGGGAAATGGCTGTAAGTATAGACAGCGACAGAGCTTGTTATATCCTGGGAGAGTTGTGGCAGGGAAATGCACAGCAATGTAAGGATGCGATTTTTGTATCAGTAGGAACCGGTATTGGCGCCGGTATTTTAATCAATGGCTAGGTACTGCGCGGATCCAATGATATTGCAGGTGCCATCGGTTGGATGGCTTTGAGTACACCTTTTAGAGAAGAATATAAAAATAGCGGCTGTTTCGAAACTGTAGCTTCCGGCGAAGGAATTGCCAAACTGGCCCGCCGGCTTTTGAATGAGCAACCAGGTTATTCCGGTGAATTAAGAAATATACTTTTTGAAAAAATAACTTCCCACGATGTCTTTAATGCCTATAAGCAAAAAGATGCATTGGCTGAAGAGGTTATCGAATACTGCATCAGGTTTTGGGGAATGGCCGTGGCCAACCTCGTTAGCTTATTTAATCCTGAAAAAATCATATTAGGCGGTGGCGTATTTGGTCCCGCAATAGTTTTTCTGCCCCAAATAAAAGCAGAAGCCGAAAAGTGGGCGCAACCTATCAGCATCGGACAGGTAACTATAGAGGCGTCAGGCCTGGGTGGCGATGCCGGAATTTATGGGGCTGGTTTTTTAGCTCTGAAGAATAGTAATCTTTCCATCATTCAATAAACAGAGATGTATAAAAAAAGATTGGTTTTTTGGGCAGCCTGTATAGGAATTCTCTTGTTTGGAATGAGCCTGATCACATTAGGTTCTGTTGTTCCTCACCTTAAAGAAAAATTTCAGCTTGATGAAATTTCAGCCGGAGGATTGTTCTCCATTTTACCATTCGGTATTTTGATCGGCTCCTTAGTTTTCGGGCCTTTCTGCGATAAGTATGGATACAAAATTTTATTATCGCTGGCCTGCATTTTTATGTTTGCCGGCTTTGAAGGCATTGCCTATGCGCCTTCGCATACTTTGTTGAAAGTTTGTATTTTCTTAATTGGCTTGGGAGGTGGCGCTGTCAACGGGGCCACGAGTGCCCTGGTTTCCGACATAAGTGAAAAGGACAAAGGTGCTAACTTAAGTTTATTGGGCGTATTCTTTGGTATAGGCGCTTTGGGAATGCCTTTTCTATTAGGCATACTTGAACATAGTTTTAACTTTCAGGACATCCTGGCGACTGTTGGTGTGGTTACTTTTTTAATGGGAATATTTTATCTGCTAATTAAATTTCCTGCACCAAAGCAGGCACAGGGATTTCCTATCGCCCAAAGTATCTCTTTGGTGAAAGATGGCGTTTTAATGCTAATCGCTTTCTTCCTTTTTTTTCAAAGCAGTTTCGAAGCAATTATCAATAACTGGACTACAACCTATCTAACGGATCAGTTTTCCATTCAGCCCAACAAAGCGTTGTATGCGCTTTCCTTATTTGTGGTGGGTATGGCAGGGATGAGGTTATTGTTAGGAAGTGTTTTCAGAAACACGGATGTAAAAAAACTTTGGATAGCGGCATTTGCGCTCATTGGTTTGGGATT
>JBDTEK010000084.1:0-17875 GCA_039922575.1 Ginsengibacter sp. | reverse complement strand
AGTGATAAGTGTATGTGCCTCTTTTTTAATGCATACACCTCATCCGCATTATCTCAGTAATTCGTCGCCTGAATTCTTCTGGGGTGGCAAAGTGGGCGATATGATCAATGAATGGCTGCAACAGGTTATTGGGTATGTGGGCACTGCGGCACTTTTGTTGGTTTGCTTATTGAGTTATATTATTTGGCGTTTTAATCCTTCATTTAATTTTAGCAGGAAAAAGGTCCTTACTGAGGATATTTTCCCTTCATCAGATGATCATAAAGTTTTTGAGGAAGAAGGTTTAAAAACAAGATCAGACATTTTGCCTCTTTCTCCGGGTTCATCAAAAGAAGAGCCACTATACGATCATGAATTTGAAGTGGTTGAGAAAAATGAAATTCCAGTAGTACGGAATCAATCAATAAAAGATGAGAAAATAATTTCCAACAAAGCCGTTGCCGGAAACGGATTGACTTTGGAAGTAAAGAATGCAGATTCGAACGATGAAAAATCGCCTGAAATAGTTCCTGTAACTGCGAGGCAAAAAATGGAACAGGATCCTTACGATCCTATTCTGGATCTGAGAAACTATAAGTATCCAACGGTGGATCTTTTGGATACTCATGGAAGTGAAAGGATTGTGCAGGATGCTTCTGAACTGGAAGACAATAAAAATCAGATCATCAACACGCTGAAAAATTACGACATAGAGATACAGAAAATATTTGCAACAGTAGGTCCTACAGTTACTCTGTATGAGATCATTCCTGCCCCTGGCGTTCGCATTTCCCGCATCAAAAATCTGGAAGATGATATAGCGCTAAGTCTTTCTGCGCTTGGCATCCGGATCATCGCGCCTATTCCGGGGAAAGGCACAATAGGAATAGAAGTACCGAACCTGAAGAAGTCGGTAGTAAGCATGAAAACATTATTGAGCTCAGATAAGTTTTTAAACAATAATTTCTTATTGCCTATTGCAATCGGAAAAAAAATTAATAACGAAAATTTCATTGTTGACCTGGCAACTATGCCGCATTTATTAATGGCGGGTGCTACCGGGCAAGGAAAGTCTGTAGGGCTAAATGCGATCCTGATTTCTCTTTTATATAAAAAGCACCCTTCACAATTAAAATTGGTTTTAATAGATCCTAAAAAGGTTGAATTAAGCATTTATAAAACCATCGAAAAGCACTTTCTTGCAAAATTGCCCGGCGAAGAAGACGCGATAATTACGGATACAAAAAAAGTAATTCATACGTTGAATGCCTTATGCACATTGATGGATATACGCTATGACCTTTTGAAAGAGGCGGGAACGAGAAACATAAAAGAATACAATCAAAAATTTGCAGCAAGGAAATTAAATCCTGAAAAGGGTCATGAATTTTTACCTTTTATTGTTTTGGTAATTGATGAATTCGCCGACCTTATTATGACTGCAGGTAAAGAAGTTGAAATGCCAATATCGCGCCTGGCACAACTTGCACGTGCGGTAGGTATTCATTTAATTATTGCCACACAAAGGCCATCTGTAAATATTATTACGGGAACTATTAAAGCTAATTTTCCTGCACGTATCGCATTTAAAGTAAGTAGTAAAATAGATAGTCGTACCATCCTAGATATTGGCGGCGCTGAACAATTAATTGGAAAAGGGGACATGCTTATCAGTTATAACGGTGAACTCACCAGGCTTCAATGCGCTTTCGTGGATACGCCGGAAGTAGATAAAGTAACCGACTTTATTGGCGAACAGCAAGGATATGCTGAAGCATTTAAATTGCCGGAATATGTGGATGAAAAAGAATTTGAGAATAAATCTTTTGATGCTAACGACCGCGATCCTCTTTTTGAAGATGCTGCAAAGCTGATAGTAATGAGCCAGAGTGGAAGCACTTCTTTATTGCAACGTAGAATGAAACTGGGATATAATCGTGCGGGACGTTTGATGGATCAGTTGGAAGCGGCGGGCATTGTAGGCCCAAACCAGGGAAGTAAAGTGCGTGATGTACTTATAAAAACTGATGCCGACTTGCAACAGCATTTCAATTTTGAATAAAATAAAGGTTGGCAACCTTCCAAACTTTCTTATTTTGTTCGTAATCTACTTTATTCATGCCATCACAAAAACACCGATTACCCTCAAATAAAATTGTATCCACAGAAGTTGATTATTTGTATCGCTTAAAAGAAATTGTTTTTGAGTTATCCGAAATATTCTGCAGTTCCATTTTAGAGATGGAAGGTGCGAAACCTGGCACTGATACCTTTTTACATACCTGGGTCATTAAAAATAATATTATTAATAAAACCGGCGAAATTGATTTGAAGAGGCTTGAAAATCACGCCCACCTGGTAGTTTTCATTTTTCTTCTTCAGCAAACGACGGTTTTTAGAATAGAGAATCATTTTAAGAATGATCCTTCTTTAAATCTTTATTTCAGATCTGCCTTTGATAATTTACCGGCTTATTTACGCCAACTTCTGAAAGAGTGCGAGATAAGGATTCAAAAGAATTTTTATGGAAAATACTTAAATGAAATTGCAGCGATATTACAATTTCCATCCGATGTTATTGGTGTTTTTTATAATAGGTTTTGTCAAAATCAGCATCAACTGAATCATGGCCAACACTTTACACAGATTGATGAAGCAGATATTTTAAATGCTTTTTGCATTAAAAAAAATACTGATTCTTTATTAGATCCCAGTTGTGGTTCAGGTATTTTTTTAATAAGGGCTTTTTATTTTTTTAAATATTTTCATCCTGACCAAATTCCAAATAATTGTATAGATGGAATTGATATTAGTCCCTTTTCAACACTTTTAACAACGGTTAATCTTTTATTCAACGAGAATTTTCACCGGAAAAGAATTCCTAAAATAATAACGGAGGATTTTTTGAAAATTGATAGAGAGGATATTTTACTAAAAGATTCCTGCGTGGGGAATCCTCCATTCATTCGCCATGAAATGATGGCGAATAAGAAAGATTGGATCAAATTAATAAAAGTGGAATATGGTATTTCATACATAAACGGCCAAAGTGATTTGTATATTTATTTTTTAATACATGCTTCTTCATTTTTAAAAGAAGGCGCGCGTTTGGGTTGGGTTATTTCAGCATCATGGTTAGATGTGCAGTTTGGTGCGGGTTTACAACTATTTTTGTTAGATCATTTTAAGATTGTGGCGATAATGGATTACCAGGCAAAAAGGAGCTTTGAAAACGCTTCTGTAAATACTGTTTTGCTTGTGCTTGAAAAATGTGATAATGCAGCGGATAGGAAAAATAATAATGTGAAATTTGTCCGGATTTATGCTGAATATGAAATGTTGCTTGGTGAAATAGATTCAGGCTCAAGAATTTCGAACGCCATAAAATTTGCTAACAATATTGAATCAATTAAAAAGAGTTTTTGCGATGACAGGATGCAGGTTTCTATTTTGACGCAGGAGAAATTAAAAGAGAATTCAACGGTGGATAAAAAATACTTTAATGGCCATTGGGGTGCAAAATATTTGCGTTCGCCAAATATTTATAATAAGATTGTTTCCAATTCAGAAGGCAAAATGTTTCCTTTATCCGAATTTGTAGAAGTGAAATATGGAGTGAAGACCGGTGCAAATGATTTTTTTTATTTAATTGATGAAACCAGCAAGACGGTTGAGCTTTCGGATGAGGAATATAAAATTGTATTTGGTACAGGAAAAGAAAATCATCGGAAATTTTGGGATTCACACGGATGGTACTTTTCTGCGCTGAATAATGCGCATTTTATTATTGAAAAAGAATTTATAGTGCCTGTTTTTAAAACACAAAAAGAAGCCGATAAATTAGATGCAGATATTGGGCGGCTCAAATTCTTTGCGTTAAATTGTCATCTTTCAAAAGATGAATTAAAGAAGAAAAATAAAAAAGTGCTGGAGTACATTAATTTAGCTGAAAATGAATTTAATATTCATAAAAGACCCAGCGTTTCCGGTCGTAAACTATGGTATGATCTTGCCTCCACCTTTGTAAAAGGAGATTTTATTTTTCCTTCTAAAATAGGCGAAAAATACCGGTTGATTGACAACCGTAAAACTCTTATTGTATGTGATAAAGTAAATTATGTTATTAAAATTAAAGATCAGTTTGTTCAGTATGGTGATTCACTTTTTTTAATAATGAACAGCATTTATTTCAGGTATTGTATTGACTTATTTTCGAGGCAGCTTACAGGAAATCAAACGTTGAGCGATGTTGATGTAAATCTTTTAAAAAAAATAAAAATTCCGCATCCTGGAACATTCGGGAATAGTATTGATGATATTTGTTGTTTATTTAAATCATTAAAATCCCGGGAACAATTGCCACTTTCGAAAGAAATATTGCAGAAAGATAAGTTTGAAATTGATTCTAAAATATTTGCAGTTATTGGTTTAGACGGAAGTGATGTAAGAGACCTTTACGCAAATGCCTCTGAATATGTTGAAAAAAGGCGATTAAAATCTGATTCATTGAAACATAATTCTTCATTGAAACAGGAAAAATAAAATAATCACGCATGAGTCATTTTCAATTGATGCCACTTCGTATTTTTAATAATAAAATATGGAATGTTTTAAAAGTTATAATTGATCCGCAAAATGACCTGTTTAAACTTGCGAAGGAACAGGCGAAACTGAAATCTAAGTTTACAATGGCTTCTTCTCAGTCGGGAAAAGTAAGGGATAACGAAACAAAATACCAGCGGCAATTAATGGGTTGCATGGCAGAAATATATGCTGATGAATTTTTAAAAGAATTTTTACTTGAGTTTGAATTGAACTATTTGTTTTCAATTCTTCGTTACGACAATGTAAGAACTGATGGTTATAAAAGTGCCGCTAATGAATTTGATTTAAAGATGGTCGCTTCATTTATAAAACAATCCTATACAATTGAATGTAGAAGCTCCATTGTATTCAACAGAAGTTTAGAGAATGCAATAGAGCAATTTGACATTATCGGGCCCTATTCTTCAACTGCGAAAGAAGGTGAAAAGTATTGCCACATTTATATTCGTCCTCTTTTTGAAGTAGTTACTTCTGAGCAAAAAAATTATACATCAAACGATTTCGAAAAATTGATTTCCGCTGGATTTATTAATTTATACATAGCGGGTGGATGTTTCAGGAGCGATATGATTGAAAAAGGCTATCAAAAATCAATGAAACAAAACGAAACCAATTACCGTGTTGTGAAATTAACCGATGGGTTTGATGCCATTGAATTTAAGGAGCAATTGAAAGAAAGAATAAAGATTATTATTCAAAGACAGAACTCCTCACTAAAGCCAGGTGATGGTATCCAGGCTATTGCCAAAAGAGATTTAATTATATAGAACTACTTTCTTGGGTATTATGATGCCATTGCTGCTGCTTCAATATCCTCCAAAATAATTCCTGAATGGCTTTCATCATAAACCGATTTACCACCCTTAATAAGCAATATTTGAGGAGATTGATGATGTACATGAAAATCCACAGCAATTTTATTTGATAAACTCCTGTATTTTAATAAGTCAAGATAATAAAAATCCATTCCTTCAGGAGCCTCTTTTTTATCAAGCCGGTTTTTGGCCATACTACTTACCGGACAGCGGGTGCTGTGCTTAAAAATTACCTGTGGCCTGTCATCAGAGTTGGTAATTATTTCATTTAATTGTTCATCGTTTTGTAAGGGAATCCAATTCATATAATAGCGGTGTATAGTATTAATGTATAATATTTTCTGTCATAGGGCAACCGGTACGACTTCTGCGGCTACCGCTACACGAGCTCATAATAAAAATGATGAAACAGGAAATAGTAAGAACAATGAATAATTTTTTCATAAAGATTAAGTTAATAGAATTTATTTTGCAAAGTTAAACAATAGGTGTTTAAGGTTTATTCCTAAAAACGGTTTATATTTCAATCTATTGTTAAAAAAGACTAATAAATTTTTTATGCGGGTTCATTTTATTTCGATTGGGGGAAGTGTTATGCATCAATTGGCGATTGCTTTAAAAAATAAAGGTAATGTCGTAACCGGAAGTGACGATGAAATTTTTGAGCCGGCAGCGGCTAACTTAAAAGCATCAGGAATTTTTCCTGAAAAAATGGGTTGGATTCCGGAAAATATATCACAGGATATTGACGCGGTTATATTAGGAATGCATGCTAAAGAAGACAATCCTGAATTACAAAAAGCGATGGAACTGGGATTGAAAATCTATTCATTTCCTGAGTACATTTACCTTGAAAGTTTACACAAAAAAAGAATTGCCATAGGCGGAAGCCATGGTAAAACTACTACCACAGCTATGATCATGCATGCTCTTAAAAATGGAGGAGTTGATTTTGATTATTTAGTTGGTGCAAAACTAGAAGGCTTTTTACAAAGCGTTAAAATAACAGACGCTCCAATTATTGTATGCGAAGCGGATGAATACCCTGCGAGCACAATAGAAAGACGGCCAAAATTTCATTTCCTTTTCCCTCATATAGCGGTGATTACGGGAATAGCCTGGGATCATATTAATGTATTTCCCACTTTTGAAATATATCTTGAACAGTTTATTATTTTTATAAATAAGATTGAAAAGAATGGTATTTTAATTTATAATATAATAGATGAAACCTTAAAAAAGCTGGTAGAAGAGAATAAGAGAAAAGATATTCAATATGTGCCTTACCGCCTTCCGGAGTTTTCAATTGAAAATGGAGTTACTGAAGTGTTAATCGGGGGGCATAAAATATCATTAAGCATTTTCGGAAATCATAATCTCCTAAATTTGCAAGCGGCGTATCATGTTTGTCACCAACTTAAAATGGATGATGTTACTTTTGCACAATCAATTTCAGATTTCGCGGGTGCCTCTAAAAGATTAGAACTGATTTCAGAGGTAAATGGGACGAATGTTTATCGGGATTTTGCCCACGCGCCAAGTAAGGTAAAAGCAAGTGTGGATGCAGTGAAAGAGCAATTCCCCAATAAGAAATTAATAGCAGTACTGGAGTTGCACACTTTCAGCAGCCTGAATGAAAAGTTTATGACAGAATATAAAGGCACTCTGGAAAAAGCTGATACTGCCATTGTTTTTTTCAGTAAGCATGCTTTAGAATTAAAGAGATTGAAACCTCTAGATCCACAAAAGATAAAGGATGGATTTCAGAAAGAGGACTTAGAAGTAATTCATGATAAAGCAGTTCTTGAAGAGAAAGTAAAAAAAATCGACTTAAAAAATACTAATTTTCTTTTTATGAGTAGTGGCAATTATGATGGAATCAATATTTTGCAAATTTTAAATTTAACAACTGGTTAAACCAGATATTTTTATCTGTTATTGACCTCTGACAAAACTAAAAAAAATAGAAAAAAATGGCCTTAAAATTATCCCGTCCTATAGCATTTATTGACCTTGAAACTACAGGAATCAATCTTGCTACCGATAGAGTGATAGAAGTTGCAATCGTAAAAATATTCCCTGACAGAAGCCGCCAGGTAAAACATAAACTGGTAAATCCGCAAGTGCCTATACCAAAGGCCAGTAGTGATATTCATGGAATTACAGATGAAATGGTAAAAGATGCTCCCTCTTTTAAAGAAGTAGCCAATGAACTTAAACAATTTATTGATAATGCAGATCTTTCCGGTTATAATTCCAACAGATTCGATATTCCTTTGTTGGTAGAAGAATTTTTAAGAGCAGGAATCGAATTGGACATGTCCAATCGCAGAATGTTGGATGTACAAAGTATTTTTCACATGATGGAGAAAAGAACTCTTGGGGCTGCCTATAAATTTTATTGTGAAAAAGAACTGATAGATGCCCACTCAGCAGAAGCGGACGCATCTGCTACCTGGGAAATTTTGGAAGCGCAGTTAGAAAGGTACCAGCATTTGGGCGAAACACTGGATACGATTCTGCAATTTACCGGAGAAGAAAAGATTGTAGATTTTGCCCGTCGTTTTGTAATGAATAATGATGTGGAAACTTTTAACTTTGGCAAGCATAAAGGCCGTGCCGTTTGCGATGTGTTAAAAAGTGAACCTCAATACTATGATTGGATGATGAGAGGTGATTTTCCTTTGCACACGAAACAGAAATTAACTGAGATCCTTAACAGGACCTTACTTAAGAAATGAACCGCTAACATTTATGATTTTTTTTTAAACAATAATTGTAAATTCAAATAAAAATTGCCGTTTGTTTTTAGAAAAACTTCTTATCATTCCCACATATAATGAAAGGGAAAATGTAGCTAAAATACTTGAAAAGATTTTTGGCTTACAGCAAGGTTTTCATGTACTTATCATTGATGATGGGTCACCTGACGGAACAGCGGATATTGTAAAAACACTTTTTTCTACTTATCCCGGGCAGTTGTTTTTGGAAGAACGCGTAGATAAATTAGGGCTCGGAACGGCTTACATTCACGGTTTTAAATGGGCGATGGACAGAGGTTACTGTTTTATATTTGAAATGGATTGCGATTTTTCTCATAATCCGCAAGATTTGGAAAAATTGTATAATGCCTGCAAAACGGGTGATGCTGATGTAGCAGTTGGTTCCCGGTATGTAAAAGGTGGTAAAATTGAAAACTGGCCCTGGCTTAGAGTAGGTATTTCGAAAGGGGCATCTATTTACACCCGAATGTTGACCTGGATGCCTGTTAGAGACCCTACTGCCGGATTTATTTGTTACAAAAGTGAAGTGCTGGAAGCGATCAATTTTGATCAGATAACATTTGTGGGATACGCATTTCAAATTGAAATGAAATTTGCGGCATGGAAACTCGGTTTTAAAATAAAAGAAGTGCCTATCACTTTTATCGATCGCCGTTATGGAATTTCTAAAATGAATAAAGGAATAGTTAAAGAGGGCATCTTCGGCGTCCTCAAATTGAAATGGATGAGCATGTTCAAAAATTACCGCCGCAGGGTAAAAAGCAAGCGAGACTCGATTACTCTTCCAGATCATAATATGTCTATTGAGAGAAAATGATTCCATCTAAAAAACCCGCTTCTAACATTATAACTCAAT
The DNA here is from genome assembly GCA_039922575.1 of Ginsengibacter sp. GTDB lineage: Bacteria > Bacteroidota > Bacteroidia > Chitinophagales > Chitinophagaceae > Ginsengibacter. The sequence continues at coordinate 8,837 of JBDTEK010000084.1, read as the reverse complement.
AAAGGCAACAGTTTTTGCATAAATTAGTGCAATTTGGTATTTTGATTGCGCTTTAAAAAAGTAAGAATTTTAAAGCAGGTTCTGAAATTATTTTTTACTTAACACTTTTAGGAAGACAGGCAGATAAATGAATCTTTAATCTACAGTAAAATTTGTGTTATGATTAGTATTATTGCAATGGTTTTTTCTGTTGTTGGAATGAAAAATCAACACTCTTTTCCAATAGATACTTTACAGATGCGAAAGGAAATAGTTGCAGAATTTGCTAAACAACCTACCGGAACTTTTGCTGTTGCTTTTAAAGACCTTGCAACCGGAGAGCAATTTTTGATGGATGCGCATAAAAGCTTTCATGCTGCCAGTACCATGAAGACTGCGATAATGATAGAAGCATTCAAACAGGCATCTGAGCATAAATTTTCCTTGAATGACTCTATTCTTATTCATAATAATTTCATAAGTATTGCGGATGGAAGCGTTTATAGCTTGGATTCAGCAAATGATGGTGAAAAAGATCTTTACAAAAGAATTGGAACCAAATTACCGATTGAAAATATAATGTACCGCATGATTACCAAAAGCAGTAATTTATCTACTAACCTCATTGTGGAATTAGTGGGTGCGAAGAATGCAAACGAAACAATGCATTCGCTTGGCGCAAAGGATATCCAGGTTTTACGGGGAGTAGAGGATAATAAGGCTTTTGAACTGGGTATGAATAATACGGTTACTGCATATGACCTGATGGTTATTTTTGATCATATAGCTAATGGAACGGTGGTGGATAAAAAAGATTGTAATGAAATGATCAAAATTCTGATGAATCAATATTTCAGGGATATTATCCCTGCAAAACTACCTGCTGAAGTAAAGACAGCAACCAAAAGTGGTTCCATCGAAAAAATTTGTCACGATTCCGGAATTGTTTTTTTGCCTGATGGGAGAAAATATGTGGTGGTATTGTTATCAAAGGGAATTGAAGATCAAAGCGTCTCAACAGAAATACTGGCTACTGTTTCAAAGATTATATATGACCATGTAATAAATGATAATAATTAGTTTCTTTATAACGTGTGCACTGATAAAAAACGTGGAGATCAATAGTGGGAACCTCTATATGAAATTATTCGTGATTTCATAATTTTTTTTTAAGGGTAGTATAAAAATTTTTTCTTAATAAAAGAGAAACTGCTTTCTATAAGGAGAAGTTAGTTTAATGAAATAGAAACCGCCCCAAGTTGGGGCGGTTTCTTTAAGCGGGATATCCAAATTGTCGCATGATTAAACTGATGGTGAGTGATGGAGTCACCGTTCACGGACGCTGCTCCAACTGGTTTGCACCAACAGCCGGCAATTTGGAATGCACCGATCTTTAAGTTATTTAGATGTTTTATCTTTTACTTCTCCGGTTTTAGTATTTACTTTATGCTTGTGAGTAACTCCATTTTTTTTGTGTTTTACTTTGTGGCCATTATGGTGCTTTTTTTTGCTAAAAGTATTGTGAACTTTTTGAGGGACGGATGATGTTTGCTTCACTTTGTCTTTGCTATCCTGAGCGTGGGCAACAATGCCTGCGCTAAAAGTAAGCATCAGAAATAATAAGAGTTTTTTCATTTGTATAGTTTTTAAAAATGATGAATAGAAAATCAAAATCAAAATATGTGCCTGAAAAATTTATGATCCGGAAATTTAGATTTTTGTAATTGTAAAAAAAAGTATAAGTTTGTACTTAATCTATTTAAATATTATACTATGGGGAAAAAAATTAAAGATTATCCTCAGATTTCAGAAGAAATAGGGGATAAGGTCGTAGCGGAGCCGGCGGTTTCGATATCCAAAAATCCTGGTCAATATCACCTTACAATATTAACCGATGCATCTAATAAGCCTGAAAGCCATATGACTCCCTTCGAAAAAATGCATATAGTTCGTGAAGGTATCAGCAAAAAGGATTTAGAAGTTTTAAAGAAGGAGGCAGATTTAGATTATACTATGCTTGCCAAAGCACTTTCTGTAACAAGGGCTACTTTAATTAATAAAAAAAGAGGTCAAAAATTTAATGTTAGTCTAAGTGAAAAAATTGTAGGTCTTGCAGATATATATTCTTATGGTTTTGAAGTGTTTGAAGATAAGGACCGTTTTAATCAATGGATGTCCAAGCCCAACAGAGCTTTAGGTGGTCAGTCTCCTTATGATTTAATAGACAACCAATTTGGCAGGGAAGAAATAAAAAACCTTATTGGAAGAATTGCTTACGGTGTTTATTCTTAATTTTTACCTGCATGAAAGTTTTCCGGATTGGACGATCAAAGTATGCCGGCGATTTAAGTGGTGAAGGAGCTAAATTATTTGGCGGACGCTGGAATCATAAGTCTGTTCCTTGTATTTACACTTCTGAAAGCCGTGCCCTGGCTTTATTGGAATATACTGTTAATATAAATATTGATGATATACCACGCGCTTTAAGCATAACAACTTTTGAATTTTCATTGTCCGAAATAAAGATAGTTGAACGAGCTGATCTACCCGGTGATTGGCAGGATGCGCCTGCTCCGTCTTCTACAAAAGATTTTGGAACGGCGTTTCTCAGAAATTTAACCCATGCTGTTTTAAAAATTCCTTCTTGTGTGATGGCCGACGAATTTAATTATTTATTAAACCCGATTCATCGGGAAAGTAAACATTTTAAGATACTTGAGATAAAGGATTTTGTGTATGATGTACGAATTAAAATGAACTTAGGTGCATAAAGAAATCCAAATAGAAGCTATTGATAATTTGCTTAGGTATTTTAATCTAAATATTTGAAAAGCATGTACGGTTTTTGGATTGGAGCTATATTTAATTTCCTGCGGTGAGTAAACTGCATCCTCTTAGATCGCTAACATCTCTTCGGCCAAGCACTTCAAAGCTCCCATTTTTATATATTTTTCCTACGTCATCTGTGGCAATGAAACAGCAGGAATATAAATTGGCAAGATCTATTATATTGATTAAGCCGCTGGTTGATTTATTGTCATCAGGATTAGCGATAATTGCAAAAGGATCGTTAGGTTCTCTTATCAGAACCTTCATCCATGGTGGATTATGGAAAATTCCCAGTTCTTTGGAATATGCTTGAGAGAGTAATTCGGTCATTCCATATTCTGAATGAATAGTGTCAAGGCCTAATTTATTTTTTAAAAACTGATGTACTTCCCCGCGTGTTATTTCTTTACGCTTTCCCTTCATCCCACCGGTTTCCATCACGATTGTATTATGAAGTTTTAATGAATAATTTTCTGCAAAATCAAGCAGCGAAAAAGTAACGCCAATTAACAAGGAAGGCTGCCCTGTAATTTCATTATGAACTATTGTTTGGTAGAGTTTTTCATGATCGCGTAAATAGAAGCCACTGTTCTCATTTTCGCTTTTTAGAATAAGGTTGTTTACCATAGATACCAGCGAAGAATTAGATCTTTCGAGATACCCCGGTAATAATCCTAAGATGCACCAGTTTTTTGGATTGCCATAAAAAAGTTTAAAAGTTTCAGAAAAACTTTTTTCATATAAAGATATTTTTTTCAATAAATGCCTGCTTGTATTATCTCCTGTGGTTCCGCTGCTTTCAAAAATCGTTTCGGGCTCAAAGCTCGTTGTTTTTACCTCATGTGTTTTAAAAAAGGAAATGGGTAAAAATGGAATTGTTTCTATACTGTTAATATTTTCCGGAAGCACACCAATTGAATCCACATACTTTTTATAAATAGTATTGTTGTTGTATTGGAAATGGAAAGCTTCCAATGCTATTTCGTTGAAGTTATAATAGGCAGTCTTGAAGATATTATTTTCCCAATTTGATATTTCTAAATGCTTATTCAGTTTTTAATATTTAAATTTGAATTTTAAATCACAAAGATGCGTTACACTGTCTTATTTTCAATATTGTTATTTTCAATTCTTACTGGTTGCAGTAAACCAAAGTTCAGCAGTACGCCGTCGCTTAAGTTTACTTCTGTAAATACTACTGAACTGCGAAGTGGACAAACATTGCAATTTACTTTATCTTTTACAGACGCTGAAGGCGATATTTCTGACTCTATTTTCACCCAGAAAATAGTTCCGGGTTGTGCTGCAAGTGAGTTTACGCAAGGTTATCCTATTCCTTCATTTCCTGCTTCAAAAGATCAAAAAGGTGATATTTTAATTTCATTTGGCTTGAATGTAAATGGAATTCCTCAGGTAATAGGGCCAACATGTAATCAGAATGATACTGCCATTTTTAAGTTTGTTATTAGAGATCTGGCAAAACATATCAGTGATACGGTATCATCTCCTCCCATCATTATTTATAAATAACTGTGTGGCTTAAGAAGATTTCGGAATTTATATTATTCAGCAGTATTTTTATTGCATGCTGTGCAGTATCGTTTTGTATGGAAACTAATATTTTATTAGGATTTCCTCTGAACTCTTTCAGCTTTTATTGTTTTGTGTTTGGTGCTACGCTGGCCCAATATAATTTGCATTACCTGGTGAAAACAACTGCGGTAAAAGATTCATTACGTCTTGCCTGGTCTCAACGCAACAAGAAGGTGCATTTCATTCTTCTGGCCATAGGTGCAGTTTTGATATTGTATAGTTTGTTTAGTTTTCATTTAAAGCATTTTCTGATTCTGTTATTTCTTGGGGGCATTTCTTTTTTATATTCCTTTCCTTTTATTCCATTTGGCAAAAGAAGAAGAATAAAAGACTATGGTTTTTTAAAGATCGTTACACTTGCTTTATTATGGACACTTGTTACAGTATGGTTTCCCGTAAACAATATGCCATATGATAGTCTTCTTTTTTTATTAATTTTTCTTAAAAGGTTTGTGTTCATGTTTGTTCTTTGTTTGCTTTTTGATATCCGGGATATAGAAATTGATAGAGCTGAAAGGATCAATACTTTAGCAGTTTTCCTTGGAAGTCAAAAATCATACCTGTTGTCTTACGTTTTATTATTTTTGTTTGTATCGCTATCTGTTTTTAATTATTTTTATTTACCTGAGTCAGGCGTCTTTGCTGCAATGCTGATATCATCAGTAGCAACACTTATAACAATTGAAATCACAAAGAAATCAAATTCGGATTTTATTTATCTTGCCGGGATAGATGGAATGATGTTGTTACAATCATTACTCGTATTTCTATTCGTTTTTATACTTTAAATTTGCACCAACTTTTACAAAAAAGAATCTAAACATTATGGCCAAAAGCAAGAAGTCTCCTTTCAGTATCAATCAGCAGTCTTTTGAATTTTTAAAGAATTATATGAACACGCCGTCGCCTGTTGGTTTTGAATCAGGCGGACAAAAAGTTTGGCTCAGTTACATCAAAAATTATGTTGACACTACTTTTACAGATCCTTATGGTACAGCGGTTGGTGTTATTAACCCGGATAAAACCTTTAAAGTAGTAATAGAGGCGCATGCTGATGAAATCAGTTGGTTTGTTAATTATATAACTCCGGAAGGGATGGTTTATTTAAAAAGAAACGGTGGTGTAGATCATCAGATCGCACCTTCTCAAAGAGTAATCATTCATGGAAAGAAAGGCCAGGTAAAAGCAGTATTTGGATGGCCTGCAATTCACACCAGGCATGGCCAGGCAGACAAAGAGCAACAACCGAAAGTTGAAAATCTTTTCCTGGATTGTGGTGCCAGAAATAAAAAGGAGGTGGAAGATTTAGGAATTCATATTGGCGCTGTAGTGACCTATACGGAGGGTTTTGATGAAATTGCTTATGATAATTATATAGGTCGTGCTTTTGATAACCGGATAGGCGGGTTTATGATTGCTGAAGTAGCAAGATTATTGAAAGAAAATAAAAAAGCGCTTCCTTATGCTTTGTATATTGTGAATGCTGTGCAAGAAGAAATAGGTTTGCGGGGCGCTGAAATGATTGCCCGCAGAATAAAGCCTGATGTAGCCATTATTACTGATGTTACTCACGATTCAACCACGCCGATGATCAATAAATTGATAGAAGGAGATTGTACCTGCGGTAAAGGACCTGCACTGGTTTATGGGCCAGCTGTCCATAATAAACTTCTTGAAGTAATAGAAAATGTTGCTACCAAAAATAAGATTCCATTGCAGTTAAGAGCAGTAAGCCGTAGCACCGGCACTGATACAGATTCTTTTGCTTATGCTAATGATGGTTGCCCTTCTGCATTAATTTCCATTCCGTTGCGTTACATGCATACAACGGTCGAAATGCTGAATAAATCAGACATTGAAAATACGATCAGGCTTATTTATGAAAGTGTGCTTGCATTGACACCAAAAACAAAATTGAGTTATTTTTGATTCCAATGTAGCAGGTCCTGATTAATAATTTTTCGAAAGATTTTAAGGTTTAATTAGCTAATTAGCTAATTAGGTAATTAATTATGATAGACAAAGAAATTCTTTTAAATGCTTACCGTTTGATGTGCGCATCAGATTCCATGGCAAAAACGTATGAAGCAAACCGGCAAATTTGTAAATATGTACATTCTACTTCACGTGGGCACGAAGCAATTCAGTTGGCAACTGCTTTTCAGCTATTGCCCTGCGACTTTGTAAGCCCATATTACCGCGATGAAAGTCTATTGCTTGGACTCGGTTTTTCCCCTTATACTTTGATGTTGCAGTTGCTTGCCAAAGCGGATGATATTTTTACCGGAGGGAAAGAATATTACTCTCATCCAAATTATAGGGGAGAGGACAAACCAACTATTATTCCCCAGAGTAGCGCAACAGGAATGCAGGCAATTCCCGCTACTGGTATAGCACAGGGATTACAATACCTGGAATTGATCAATTCTCATTTGTACAAAAAGGGAAGTGAAGGAGAAAGGCCTGTTGTCGTTTGTTCGCTTGGGGATGCAAGCCTTACCGAAGGCGAAGTAAGCGAGGCATTCCAGGTTGCTGTTTTGAAAAAGTTGCCCATTATTTATTTAGTTCAGGATAATGATTGGGGAATCAGTGTTACCTCTGCAGAGGCACGTACTATGAACGCTTTTGAATTTGCCAAAGGGTTTAAAGGGATGCAGCGCATAAGTATAGACGGTAGTGATTTTTCGGAAAGCTATGATACAATGCGGAATGTAGTAAAGGAAGTCCGTGAAACTTCACAACCTTGGGTGGTACATGCCAGAGTTCCACTTTTAGGCCATCATACAAGCGGTGTGCGAAAGGAGTTTTACAGGTCCGAAGAGGATATTGCTAAACATGCTGAAAACGATCCGTTCCCTAAATTAAAAAAACAATTATTTAATAAGGGTTTTGACGAAAAGGATTTAAATGAGATTGAAGCGATTGTGAGAGAGGCTATTGGTCAACAATTTGAAAAAGCCATTCATGCGCCCGAACCAAATCCTTCAAAAATTCAGGATCACATTTTTGCACCCACATTAATAATAGAAGAAAAAGGAGTGCGTTCACCCTCGGGAAAAGAAAAAGTAATAATGGTAGATGCCGCATTATTTGCTATTCGTGAGATAATGGAGGATTTTCCTGAAGCAGTTTTGTATGGGCAGGATGTAGGAAAGCGACTGGGTGGTGTTTTTAGGGAAACTGCGACTCTTGGTGAACAGTTTGGAGAACATCGTGTTTTCAATACTGCCATTCAAGAGGCCTATATTATTGGGTCTACGGTGGGAATGAGTGCAGCCGGCGCCAAACCGATTGTAGAAGTGCAGTTTGCTGATTACATATATCCGGGATTGAATCAACTTGCAACAGAAGTAGCTAAAAGCTGTTATTTAAGTTGTGGCAAATTCCCGGTACGAGCAGTGATCCGTGTGCCTATAGGCGCCTACGGTGGTGGTGGCCCTTATCACAGCGGAAGTATAGAGACTTTATTACTTTCGATCAAGGGAATTAAAATTGCATATCCTTCTAATGCAGCAGATATGAAAGGTTTGATGAAAGCTGCTTTTCTTGATCCCAATCCGGTAATTATGTTGGAACATAAAGGTCTTTATTGGAGTAAGGTGCCTGGTACTGAAGGTGCAAAATCTGTAGAACCGGATCGCGATTATGTATTACCGTTGGGAAAAGGAAATATCATTTTAAAAGCGGATGAAAATAAAATTAATTCGGGAGAAAGCTGTTGTATCATTACTTATGGGATGGGTGTTTATTGGGCAAAATCGGCAGCTAAAAACTTTGCCGGTCAAATTGAGATTGTTGATTTGCGAAGTCTTTTTCCTTTAGATGAAGAATTGGTTTTTTCCATCGTAAAAAAACATGGGAAATGTTTGGTGTTAACAGAAGAACAACAAAATAACTCTTTTGCCGAAGCGCTTGCAGGGCGTATTTCAGAAGAATGTTTTCGGTTTTTGGATGCCCCGGTGCAGGTGTTGGGCGCATTAAATCTTCCGGCTGTACCAATGAATGTTATTTTGGAAGAAAAAATGCTGCCAAATGCGGAAAAAGTAAGTAAAATTTTGAGAAGGTTACTCAAATATTAATTTTTTAAGTCGCACTGAACATATTCGATAGAATTTTCCAATCAGCCATAAGCACTGTACTGAGCGATAGTTGTGGTGTGATACAGCAAGACATGTAAAGGATGCAGTGGTGCTTAAATTGATAAAAGGAGTAAAATAATATTGAAAGAATGCCATTCAAATTGCCGTTGCCAGTCGGAGGTTGCCAACCTTGGAAAAAAGCATTTATCAAGGTTGTCAATCTTTATGACATTTGAAATGCGCCTTTATTGAAATTTTATATTTTAATAAAAGTTTCCAATTCTTATATTTGCATTTTCTGCCCGATAGTATAATGGTAGTACAGCAGATTCTGATTCTGCTTGTCTTGGTTCGAAT
>JBDTEK010000083.1:0-7435 GCA_039922575.1 Ginsengibacter sp. | reverse complement strand
AGGTCGTGAGTTCAATTCTCATCAACATCTGATTTGAAAGTTGAACAATGAAAAATAATCAGCGGAAGTAGCTCAATTGGTAGAGCGATAGCCTTCCAAGCTATAGGTCGCGAGTTCGAGACTCGTCTTCCGCTCAATAAATGAAAGTTCATTTTTATAAAAAGAAAGTGGACAGCGAATAAGAATTTTTAAAATAAAAATTAAATTAAACAAAATGGCAAAAGAGAGTTTTAAAAGGGATAAACCCCACGTTAACGTTGGTACTATCGGTCACGTGGATCATGGTAAAACAACCTTAACAGCCGCTATAACCGATGTTTTGTCTAAAAAAGGTTTGGCGGAGAAAAGAAATTATGCAGATATTGATGGAGCTCCTGAAGAAAAAGAAAGGGGTATCACAATTAATACAGCGCACGTTGAATATTCAACACTAAACCGTCACTATGCTCACGTAGATTGTCCGGGACATGCGGATTATGTAAAGAATATGATTACAGGAGCTGCTCAAATGGATGGCGCAATATTAGTAGTTGCTGCTACAGATGGCCCTATGCCTCAGACCAAAGAACACATTCTTTTGGCTCGACAGGTAGGCGTTCCGCGCATTGTTGTTTTTATGAACAAAGTTGATTTGGTAGACGACCCGGAATTATTAGAATTAGTAGAGATGGAAATTCGTGAGTTGTTAACTTCTTACGGTTTTGATGGCGATAATACTCCAATCATTCAGGGTTCTGCAACCGGTGCATTAGCAGGAGATCCAAAGTGGGTTGCTAAGATTGATGAATTAATGGAAGCGGTTGATACATATATTCCATTGCCTCCCCGTCCGGTTGATCAGCCATTTTTGATGTCTGTAGAAGATGTGTTTTCTATTACAGGACGTGGTACAGTTGCAACAGGTCGAATTGAAAGAGGTCGTATTAAAGTAGGTGAGCCAGTGGAAATAGTAGGATTAATGGAAAAACCATTGAATTCAACTGTAACCGGTGTAGAAATGTTTAAAAAATTGCTTGATGAAGGTGAAGCAGGTGATAATGCAGGACTTTTATTACGTGGTATTGAAAAAAACCAAATTCGTCGTGGTATGGTTCTTTGCAAACCAGGTTCTATTACCCCACATACTGAATTTAAAGGTGAAGTATATGTATTGAGCAAAGAAGAAGGTGGCCGTCATACTCCATTTTTCAAACACTATCGTCCTCAATTCTATTTCAGAACCACAGATGTTACCGGAGAAGTGGAATTGGCAGAAGGAACTGAAATGGTAATGCCTGGTGATAATACATCACTTACCGTTAAACTGATACAGCCAATTGCAATGGAAAAAGGATTGAAGTTCGCTATCCGTGAAGGTGGGCGTACAGTTGGTGCAGGACAGGTTACAGAAATTATAAAATAAGATATCATATCTTTGAAACTTAAATTAGCTAATTGGCAAATTTGCTGATTAGCTAATTTGGTTTTAAGGAAGTTCTTTAAATACGGGCATAGTTCAATGGTAGAATAGAGGTCTCCAAAACCTTTGATCAGGGTTCGAATCCTTGTGCCCGTGCTCGGTTAATGTGATAATATGCCAATTAGCTAATTAGCTAATCAATTTTTACACATTAGCTCATTATCGAATCGGCTAATTAGCAAATTAATATTATGAATAAAATCGTGTTATACGTCAAGGATTCTTATAAAGAAATGATGCATAAAGTAACCTGGCCTACGTGGGAAGAGTTACAACAGTCAACTATGATTGTATTAGTGGCAACTATTTTGATTACAGCTCTCGTAGCTTTAATGGATTTTGTTTCCAATGGGGTTTTAAAATTTATTTATTCGTTATTTAAGTAATCATGACAGAAACAGAAAATATAGAGGAAGCGCAGCCCGAAAGCAGTAGTGAATCAATTTCCACTGTACCAGAAAAGGATACAAAATGGTATGTGTTGAGGGTGGTAAGTGGAAAAGAAAGGAAGATAAAAGAATATCTCGATAAGGATATTATTAGAAATGGCTGGGATAAATATATTCTACAAGTCTTTTTGCCTGTTGAAAAAGTATACAAAGTGCTTAACGGTAAAAAAGTGATGAGAGAAAGGAACTTTTATCCCGGATACATTATGATAGAAGTTTTGGAAAATAAACTTTCCGATGAAATGATCCAGCATTTAAGCAACATAACCAATGTAATGCACTTCTTAACCGATGGCAAAGGTTCTAAAGGGAATATAATCAGCTTGCGCAAGAGTGAAGTAAACAAAATGCTGGGGAAGGTAGATGAATTAGCAGATGCGGGTGGTATGAAAATGAGTGAACCATTTATAGTGGGCGAAACCATCAAAATTATAGATGGTCCGTTCAATGATTTTAATGGCGTAATTGAAGAAGTTACGGATGAAAAGAAAAAATTGAAAGTACAGGTAAAAATATTTGGCCGGGCTACTCCTGTTGAATTGAGTTACATGCAGGTAGAAAAGCTTGTTTAAAAAGATTACTTGAAATCATTTAAAAAACCGTTTTGTTAATTCAAGCGGTTTTTTTTATTTTAAGAATAAGAATATTGAAAGTTAAATGGTTATACAGTCGAATAGGTTAATGGCTTAAATTGTTGGATAGCCAATGCCTAATTCTCTATTCTCCAAATCTTAATTTCCCTTTCTCAATTTTTAATTTGTAAGAGAATCATTCCTTTTTCCTCTTCACCAGTAAATACCAATTGTTCTCCAACGGCAGATAACCAATATCATAGCAGAAATAGTAAACACTTCCTTTTTTATTGGTATAAGTATGAGTAATATATTTAAAAAGAAATCCTTTTTCCAATAATCTATCTTTTGTTATTTTGGTTATTTCTTCTTTTCCGCTAAAAATACTCTCCAAAATACGACGGTTTTTCCCTAACGCGTTATTAATATTTCTAACCAGGTTAATAGTATTTGATTTTAATTGGTTGTTGTAATTGTTGCGGCAATAATCATCACAAAATTTTTTATCAGTACGGCCTCTTACAGTCTTGTTGCAACTGAGGCAAAGCTTTGGAGTAGTTTCGGCTGTCATGCTGATAGAGTATTGTTTTAATTGAACAAGATACAATATTATTTTATACATACAATCGTTTACAAACGGTTATATCCAACTATAAACGATTAAAAGCCGATTAACGTTTTTTAGCCGATGCATCTTTGTGGTGTTGATGAAACAAAATGAATTGAATTGTCAACTGCAATAAAAAAATATTTTAAAACAGTTCATCTTTCAGGATGAGCACAAATTTCAAAATTATGAGCGCATTAAAAAACAAAGTTCAATTGATTGGCAATTTAGGAAATGCTCCTGAAGTTCGTACATTGGAAAGCGGAAAGAAAATGGTTCGTTTTTCCATGGCAACCAATGAAGTTTACAAAAACGCAAAAGGGGAAAAAGTTACAGAAACCCAATGGCATAGTTTAATAGCCTGGGGGAAAGTAGCGGAGATTGCGGAAAAGTTTTTATCAAAAGGTACGGAGGTTGCTATTGAGGGTAAATTGGTAAACAATAATTACATGGATAAGGATGGCAACAAAAAGTATTCTACCGATGTGCATGTAAATGAATTATTGTTAATGGGCGGTAGTAAGCCTTCGGCCTAGTTTTTTGCTTTCAGCAAAATTTTTTGCCACGAATTACACCAATTTTCAGGAATTAATTTTAAAATAGAATGAAAAATATTATTTATTAAAATGAAGTATATAAAATTGTGGATGCCTTTATGGCCGTTCATAATTATTTTGGAAGTGGTTTTTGGGAAATAGTATATAAAGATGCAATAGAGCATGAACGCTTGGAAGAGCAGGTTGATTTTCAAATGTGAAAGGAATTTCTGGTTATTACAAAGGCAAAATTTTGCGGCATAAATTCTGTTCGGATTTTTTAATATTGGATTAAATAATTGTTGAAGTGAAATGCACTAAAGAAGGAATATCAAAAGAATATATCGCCCAAAGCATTAATTATTTAGAAGTTTACTTTTGTAAACCCGGGCTGATTGTTAACTTTGGAAAGTCTTCTCTTGAATTCAAAAGATTAGTTCTCTAATTGTTTTCTTGCCACGAATTATACCAATTTTTATGAATTATATTTAAAACAAAATAGAGAGTGATATTTGTAAAAAAGGTGAAAAGAGAATTGTTAGCGCATGAATAGTTTTTCACATTTTTTGGAAAAGGTGTTTCAAAAAATTGGTGGTCATTTATTTAAGTGAAATTTCTTATCTCTTTTATTCGTGAAAATTCGTGTAATTCGTGGCTACCTCTTTTATTCGTGGCTATCCAAAAAAATAAAATGCAAAACTTTAACTCAATAGAGCGTAACGAAGTATTTGACCTCGCTTACCGGTTTGTAACTGAAACAAGCGAAAATATTTTTCTTACCGGAAAAGCGGGCACCGGTAAAACCACTTTCTTAAAATATTTAAACGAAAATTGTTCTAAAAATATCATCGTTGCTGCGCCCACAGGAGTAGCAGCCATTAACGCCGGTGGTGTTACACTTCATAGTTTATTTCAATTGCCTTTTCATCCTTTTTTACCTACTGCCGGTAATAAAAGTGAGTTGTTGGGAAAGATGAAATTTAACAGGCAGCGCCAGGACCTTTTACGAAAAATGGAACTCTTAGTGATTGATGAAATAAGTATGGTTCGCTGCGACACGATGGATGCTATTGATACTATTTTGAAATCTGTTCGCAGGAAATATGATATTCCTTTTGGTGGTGTGCAATTATTATGCATTGGCGATTTGTACCAATTACCACCGGTAGCCCAGCGGCATGAATGGAATATTTTACAGGAATACTATTTGTCGCCTTTCTTTTTCGACAGTAATGTGATCCGGGAACAAATGCCGCTGTTGATAGAATTGACTACCATTTACCGGCAAAAAGAAGACTCATTTGTGAACCTTCTAAACAAAGTCCGCAACAACAATATGGATGCCGATGATTTTAAAGATTTGCATCTTCGGTACCAACCTGATTTCCGCCCTTCAATTGAAGAAAAATATATTACACTCACTTCTCACAATAACCAGGCAGATTTAATAAACAGCAGGGAACTGAATAAATTATTGGCGGCCTCTGTTACTTATGAAGCGATTGTAGAAGAAGATTTTCCTGTAAATAATTATCCGGCGGAAGGATCTTTGATTTTAAAAACAGGGGCACAGGTAATGTTTTTAAAAAATGATGTGATTTCAAAAAGATACTTTAATGGAAAAATAGGTGTAGTGAAATCCCTGAAGTCCGACGAAATAATAGTAACGTGTGATGGTGAAGATATCTTTGTACCGCAGGAAACCTGGGAAAATTCCAGATATACTTTGAATAGAAGCGATGGAAAACTGGAGCAGGAAACTTTGGGAACTTTTACCCAATTCCCATTAAGGCTCGCGTGGGCAATTACCATTCATAAAAGCCAGGGGCTTACGTTTGAGAAAGTAATGATAGATGCAGGTGCAGCATTCAGCAGCGGCCAGGTTTATGTGGCATTGAGCCGTTGCACCAGTCTTGACGGAATTGTACTTTTGTCAAAAATACCTTCAGCAGCTATTTATAGCAATGAAAATGTGATAAAGGGGCAGCAGTCTTTAACTCATAAGGGCTCCTTAGCAGAAAGATTCGCCGGAGCAAGACAAATATTTACGCAACAATTATTAGAAGAAATTTTTTCTTTCAATGAAATTGGAATTCTTATCAATCTTTTGCATTCAGAGGTAAATGCTCATCGTGAGAAATTAAATAAGGAAGCTATAGTATGGATAGAAAATTTAAAAAATAGTATTTCGACGGATAAAAAGATTGGTTTGAAATTTATATTTCAAATAGCGGAATTAATGCGGGATGAGCCAGTGATTGAAAAAAATGAAATTCTGCAAAAAAGGATCAATGCTGCTGCAAATCATTTTGAACCAAAATTAACTGCTTATCAACAAGCCATCCAAAATCATCCTTTGGTAACAGAACACAGGGAAGTGTCGAACGTTATCAATGAAACCTTATCTCAATTATTGCTGGCGGTTCATACTGCTCATTATTTTTTAGCGTATTGCAAAGAGCCTTTTTCTGTTACTACTTTTTTACAACATAAATTAAAATTTGCCCAGCCGAAGTTTATTATATCGTGCTATGCCAGTGGTAAAAAGCAATCCTTTTCAGATGTACCGAATGCAGAATTGTACGATACGATCAAACGCTGGCGCGATATGGTTTGCGATGAGAGTGGAATGCCAATTTATATGGTGGCGAATCAGGCTACTTTAAAAGAGATTGCGACATTTTTGCCATTTACTAAAAAAAGTTTGATGAAAATAAGTGGTTTTGGAAAAGCTAAAGCAGAAAAATATGGCGATGATATTTTAGATGCTGTTCAGGATTATTGCACCAGGCATAATATTGAAAGTAATATGGATTCCAAACCCGAAAATCAGAAAAAGGAACGAAAAAAGCGGCCTCTTGAAGAAAAAACGCCTACTAATATTACCACTTATAATCTTTTTAAAGAAGGAAAATCGCTGGAGGAAATAGCCAAAGAGAGAAATATGACACCCGGCACTATTGAAGGGCATTTGGCACCCTTCATTGCCGGTGGAGAAATTGATATTGATAAAGTGGTATCTAAAGAAAAGCAATTATTAGTAAAAGAAGCAATTTTAATTCATGGCAGATTGAGTACAAAAACATTGAAGGATAATCTGCCAGAGAATATTAGCTATGGCGAAATAAGAATGGTGATGGCTTCTGATAAAGTGGAACAGCAATCTTGATATTTTTTGTGCTGAGATCTTTTTAAAATACTGATTCGAAAAAAGCGAAACAGTTCCAAGCTTTTTAGTGGAATCATTATGCGGGCGCAATTCAAATTGTCGCTATAGACCAACGTTGCCAACCTTGGTAAAGGTATTCTGAAGTTGGAATAGACCTATTAAGGTTGGTAACTTTGGTACATTATGGAATGTACCCCGGTTTGGTGTTGTAGAATTTTTTCTTTAAAATTGGTTCTACTTTTTGCTTCTCTTACTTCAAAGATATGGGTACTGGATTTTGTTTTCTGACTAACACGCTTACCCAGTTTTTATCACGTAATGTTTCTCCTTTTTCATTCCAGGCAATCATGGCTTTTTCTAAACCTTCTTTTAAATACAGTAGTGTTTTTCTTCTATTCAGGTTAAATTTTACTCCTGTTATTTTTTCTTCATAAATTAATTTTTCTTCATTGGTATAGAACTGCACTGTGGTGGTTGTTTTATCATGAATATTACCAACCAATACCCAAAATCCATTATTAGGAATTGTATTTCTTTTTTGTGCTGATACTTTTATTGATGACATTGAAAGAGCAAGGAAGATCAAAAAGAAGGCCGGATACTTTTTCATAAAATGAGTTTTAATGTTGAGAAATTTTAATTA
>JBDTEK010000082.1:0-2976 GCA_039922575.1 Ginsengibacter sp. | reverse complement strand
TTACTTTTTTACTTCGCGGATGCGACTGGCAGGTTAAAATAAAGCCGTCTTTCACCTCGCTGTCTTCAAGTCCGTAATTCGCTTCCATTTCTACTTTTCCTTCTATTAGTTTTGCTTTGCACGAACAGCAAACGCCTCCTTTGCATGCAAAAGGAAGGTCAATTCCCTGCGCCAGGCCTGCATCTAATATGGTATTGCTGTTGTAATCAAGAATAATATCGTAAGAACGTCCATCTACTTTTATAGTTACTTCGCTGCCCTCTTCTGCAGTTTGCTTTGCAGTAGTATAAATCTGGGTGTTCTTTCGTGTTGGAGTAGTAAATAATTCAAAGTGGATCTTTTCAGATTTTATGCCCCATCCGGTTAAAAAATCCTTTATAGTAAAGATCATTTGTTCGGGTCCACATATAAAGAAATCGTCAATAGCCTCTATATTGATCAATTTAGAAAGATGATTGCACTTACTTACGTCTATTCTACCATAATTAAAATCGGCTTCCGTTCTTTCCCTGCTTAGAATGTAATAAACCCTAAACCTTTCCAAATGCTTGTCTTTTAACGCTTCTATTTCCTCTTTAAAGATGATGGATGATATATTTTTGTTGCCGTAAACCAGCGTAACCTTACTATGATTCTCAGTTAAAAGAATGGTTTTTATAATAGAAATAACCGGGGTGATACCGCTCCCTGCCGCAAAAAAAACGTAATCTTTCCTGTTCGATGATTTCACTTCTGTAAAAAAAGTTCCGGTAGGTGTCATTATTTCCAATTCATCTCCTGGTTTTAACTTTTCAGTAGCAAAAGTGGAGAACACACCATTTGGTACTTTTTTTACAGCAATTCTTAATTCCTTTTCCAAAGGGCTGCTGCAAATTGAATATGACCTTCTGGTATCATCCAGATCAGTCTTAATAGTTATATTTTGACCTTGTTTGAAACTAAACTCTTTTTCTAATTCTTTTGGAACTTCAAAGGATATTGAAACGCAATCCGAAGTTTCGTTTATAATTTCTTTAACAGTGAGCTTGTGAAAATGTAGCGCCAATTTTTAATATTTTTATTCGCGCAAAAGTAAGCCAATAAGGGTGCTTAAAAGTTACGATTTATAGAAATTTTAAGTATAAAAAGAAAGGTGTTTTTTAAAAATTTCTTTTAAAGATTTCAATATTCTTAATTTTGCTCCGAAAACATTTTGTATGCAATTGAACCCCGTAGATACAGTAGAGGATATTTCACCTGAAGATTTTAAAAATAATTATTATAATCCAAAGATACCATTAGTAATAACCGGGCTTGCTAAGCAATGGCCCGCCTATAAAAAGTGGAATTGGGACTATTTTAAAGAAATAGTGGGCGACAAAAAAGTAGGTCTTTATAATAATGTGAAAAGTGACGCATATACACCAATTAATACCGCTGACGACTATAAAACGTTTAGCGAATACGTTGACATGATTCAGAAGGGACCTGCCGCATGGAGAATATTTTTATTTAACATATTTGATCATGCTCCACAATTGATCAACGATTTTACATGGCCGGAGCATCTTATGAAAGGATTTGTAAAAAAATATCCGATGCTTTTTACCGGAGGGGCTTCTTCCATTACACACATGCACTTTGATATTGACCTTTCTCATATTTTGCATACACAGTTTGCCGGGCGCAAAAGAGTGCTTTTGTTTCGTCATGATGAAAAAAATAAACTATATCGCAAACCTTTTGAAGTATTAAGCCTGGCAGATTTCTCGAATTACAGCGAAAAGTCAGGAACACCGGATTATGAAAAGTTCCCGGCACTAAAATATGCAACCGGTTACGATCTTATTTTGAATCCCGGAGATACTCTTTTTATGCCTGCCGGCTATTGGCATCATATGGAATATATTGACAGCGGATTCGCAATGAGCCTGCGCGCCATGCAAAGTTCCCTTTCAGGTAAAGCCAAAGGAGTATGGAACCTTTTTGGAATGAGAGGCATAGATACAGTTATGAAAAAGACCAATCCAAAATGGTGGTATAATTATAAAATAAAGAAAATTGATACACTTGCCAATAGTGAATTAAAAAAATATTTAAACTAATCGCCCAAAAAATTGGATTTATAAATAAATTAGTACTATTTTAGCAGCCCATTCTATTTCCCTTTCCTATTATTCAAAACCGTACACAATTCAATACCTATAATCAGGTGTAACCGGTATTTTAATTTTTCATTTAAATAATAATACAAACCTCTATAATTTTTTTCTTTCCCATCGGTAAGATTAATTCTTTCTTGTGGTTTCAGAGGTAAGCAAGGCCGGTGATTTTTATCACTGGCCGTTTTTTTGGTAAGAAGGATTTATTCGAATGAACGATTGATAAATTGTAACAATGGCTTTAATGCTTTCAGTGCATTATTTACTTCATTGATCAATTGAGGTTGTTGAAGCGCTGAGTCTGGAATATATTTTGTTGCCACAAAACTTTTTAATTTTAAATATCCGGCTGCCGGATTTTCTTTGTCATAACCTTTAGGAACATTTACCAGCATTTGATCTTTTTCTCTTTCTAATTCTCCATAATTTTTTATAAAAGCAGCGTTGGAAATTATTTTTTTAAATTCAGGAAAACAATAATCAATTTCCTGTCTTACTTTTTTTAACTCCGGCGCAGCCGGCATCCAAAGCCCACCACCTACAAAACTATTGTTACCAGGTTGTAAATGAAAATAATATCCTGCATTGATTGATTTCTTCCCTCCTTTAATAAATGATGCACTAAGATTGATTTTGTAAGGAGTTTTATTTTTTGAAAACCTTATATCCCGGTTGATCCTGAACATGCATTTTTTAGCCTCAAGTTCTTTCAAGGTGGAATCAAATGAAATCATTTTTTGTAAAAGTGTAGATGCAAATTTCTCGAAATCGCTCCGCGCCATCAAATACTTTTCTTTATTTTGATCGAACCAGGTTTTATTATTGTTCTTTTTTA
>JBDTEK010000081.1:0-5366 GCA_039922575.1 Ginsengibacter sp. | reverse complement strand
TTGCCAAAGAACTGGAGAAAATTCCGGAAATAGTGAGGTTGAACTATACCACAGGTAATTACAGTATGTACATAGAAATTATCTGCAAAGACATCAATCAACTCAGAGGAATTCTGCATGATGGGCTTCAAAAAATTAAAGGAATTGAACGTACGGAAACTTTGATATCTCTTGCTGAAAGTTTCAATAGAAGTGTGAAAGTAAGTGAGGAAAATGTTTGATGTTTGATGTATGACGTGATTGTAGACATTTGATTGAAGATAGAATGTGTATTCGCGAAACAATTGAGAATATTAAAAATCAACTCATAATAAATTTAGACTTATTGAAAAATAAAATAGTTGATATCTGACCTATTTTTAAGGGCAAAGAGGTCAGGCTAACCCCTTACATCCAATGCGTCTCTCAAACCATTTCCCAAAAGATTAAAAGCTAAAACCAAAATCATAATAGCAACGCCAGGAGCCAGTGCCAGTGCAGGATTATGAGTGATGATGAAGGTGTAATTTTCTTTAATCATTAACCCCCAGCTTGGCGTAGGCGGCTGTATTCCTACCCCTAAAAAACTAAGGCCCGCTTCGATTATGATGGCGCTTGCAAAATTAGCTGCCGCGATCACCATTACAGGCCCTAATACATTTGGAAGAATATGACGTATAATAATTCTCATATTTTTCAAACCCAGTGCTTTAGCAGCTTGAATGTATTCCATCTCCCGCAACGCCACTACCTGCCCCCGCACCACCCGCGCTACACTTACCCACATAGTGAGGCCTACTGCTATAAATATCTGCCAAAAACCTTTCCCCAACGTAAGTGTGATTCCAAATACCAAAAGTAAAGTGGGCATGCTCCAGATCACATTGATAAACCACATGATGATATTATCTGTTTTACCGCCAAAATAACCGGCTGTTGCTCCTAAAAATATTCCAATACTCAAAGAGATAATGACCGTAATCAATCCAACAGCCAGGCTTACGCGAACTCCAACTAATAACCGGCTAAGAATATCGCGGCCAAATGTGTCGGTGCCCAACCAGAAGGTTTTTGACTCAACATATTTTTTATCTGCTAACTCGTTTTTCGCGTAAACTTGTTTTTCCTGTATACTTTCATCAATAAATTTTTCTACCGAAACGGAATCAGTACTTACAGAAAAACTATTTATCGGAACATATAAATATTTATCTTCCGCACCGAATAACAAGCGATTAAAAAATCCTGCTGCTGAAATTTCTCTTCCTTTTTTTACTCTAAGAAATAATTGTTTGTAACCAGGTTTGCTCGCCATTATCTCTACCACCTGCCTGTCCGCATTTGGTGTGGAATCGGTACCTAAATAATAAGCGAAAATGGCAACCAGAACCGAAATGAAAATAATAATTAATCCAGCCATAGCGCCTTTATTTTTTTTAAGCCTGCGCCAGGCATTTTGAGAAAAGGAAAACGATTGTTGCATCGGAATAAAAGTAGATAACTTTAATTGAAAATAGAAATAGTTGAGAATTAAACAATCCTGTTTTTATAAATAAACCCGGTTGGCTTTAATTTTAATGCTTTTTTTTTGGATAAAATAAGGAACAAATAATGCGAATAAATGAAATTAAGTATTCTTAATAATTTACGGAGGATGAAGGTAGCTTATATAATTTTCAATCTTTTTCATAAAAGACAACTGAAATATAATGTAGCTGCTTACAAAGCGCTTGGCTTGAAAAAAAGATATTTTTCATCTGTTTCCAGTAAGGATTTTGAAGGGTTGAAAGATAAAAAGCCAACAATTAATGATGCCGATAATATTCATCAAAAAATAGAAAAAATAGATTTGTTTAAGAAGTTAAGCGATACTGATCAACGTAGTTTATTGGATTTTGATTTGAACGGATTCGCTTCAATAAAACATTATTTAAATGAAGAACAGGTTGATAAAATAAATGAGGAGATTGATAGATTATTAGAGTCAAATGCGATAAATCCTCTCGGCAATGGCAAGATCATGTTTGCCTGCCGACATTCAAAGATCATTAATGACCTGGGAAATAATGCCGGATTAAAGCAATTATTATCTGCCTTATTCGGCAAAAATGCCATTCTTTTTCAGAGCATTAATTTTTTTTCAGGAAGCGAACAACACACTCATTCAGATAGTATTCACATGACTACTTTTCCCGAAGGCGGCCTTCTTGGGGTATGGTTTGCATTAGAAGATATTACCATTGAAAACGGCCCGCTTCATTATTATCCGGGCAGTCATAAGCTTCCTTATTACATGAATGGCGATTATAATAATGAAGGAAATAAATGGCTGCTTGGTGATAAATCTTATTCAGAATATGAAAAAATGATTGAAGAGAAAATCAATCAATATCAAATAAAGAAGCAGGTTTTTCTGGCTGAGAAAGGCGACTTATTTATCTGGCATGCCAATCTCTTTCATGGAGGAGAGCCTCATACAAATAAGGCTATGACGAGAAAAAGTATGGTACTTCATTATTTCCGTGAAGGCGATGTTTGTTATCATGAAATTACACAACGCCCTGCGTTGATGGATAGATTTAACTTGACGACAAAATAATAATAAGAGAAATTAAAAAAAACAATTATTTCTTTAAGTGAAATAATAACTTTAGAGTTATGGATATTCTTAATTTAATCATATCAAATCCTGAAATTCTTGGTGTAAAGCCGGCTTTTAAAGAAACAAGAGTTCCTGTTTCAAACCTCATGGAATATATTGAATCGAGCTATACAGTTAATGATTTTCTGGACGGATTTCAGACTGTAAAATAAATTCAGGTTAAACAGGTTTTAAATTATTATCAAACCATATTCAATAGCTTTTCTTTAAGAGTATTTTACTTTTTACAATTTATGAGGATTCACTATTTTTAAAGTCTTTAATACTCGCAAAATCTTTTTCATTATTGGTTATAAGAGCATAGTTCCGAGTTAAAGCAGTAGCAGCAATAATGGCATCAGGAGTTTTTATCTTTTTATTCCTTCGAAGGCTAATGCAATGATTAATTACTTCCTGGTTAATATTAAATATCAAACTATCATTAATAAAGCTTTCTACATTTTTTTCTATGGTATTATCTGTTTTCCAACATAGAAGTTCTATTTGTGTAATAATAGAAAGATTAGGAATAGAATCAATAACTTTACCTATAAATTTCATTGCATCTATAGAAAACGAATTAGAAAAGTAATCAGAAATTACATTTGTATAAATTGGATATTGTTCAATTCACTACGCATTTGTTTTATGTGCTCGTTAAGGCTTTTCTCTTGTTTTTTGCTGATAATCCCTTTATATTTTTCGGAAAGTTTTGGTTTATCAGAAGAAATATTTTGTTTCAGCGCTTTTATCAAGTGAAGTTCTTCCAACTCGTGGAGAAGACCTGCAGCCTTTTGATGGGTTAATTGTGTGAGCATTGTATTTTCCATCTGTAAAAATAGTAAGAACAAATTTAGCTTTTAGGTTATGCATTGGCAAGTGTATTAATAAAAGACCAGAAAAAAAACAAAGTAGAAAACATTGTCCACTCATTTTACATTCCTTCCCTTCCACTGATAACTTCCAAACTTCCCACCATCCTGCAATCAATGTATATAAAATATGAAACGGTTGCGCCGGCGAAAACCACCAGAGCAATTTTTATTTTCCGAAATAATTTTACGACTGGATAGTTTACAATGCAGAAAAAACAAAGATAATTTTTGTTATCTTAGTAGTCTGATGAATCACAGTTTAACACACCTTTTTTCCCTTCGGCCTTCTCTTTTTTGGGATGTCAATGTTGAAGAATTATCTTTAAAAAATAATAAGGATTTTATTATACGACGTGTATTTAACCGCGGAACCTGGGACGAAATCTTGAATTTGGTAGTATATTATGGTGAGGATACTGTGCAAAAATCACTTTTGAAAGCGCCCTCTTTAAGAGATGCCACCATTCATCTTGCGAGCGCATTTTTTAATTTAAAACCCGGGGATTTTGCATGCTACAATACCAAACTATATCCTGCGAGTTAAAATCTTTGCTTCATGAACTGATGAAAGTTAAGAAGTTGGCTGAATTTATTTTGGTAGGGGGAACCGCGTTGAGTTTGAGGTATGGTCATAGAGTCTCAATAGATATTGATTTGTTTGCGGCCCATTCTTTCGATGTTGATTCACTTGACAGATGTGTGGAGGACATCTTCCCGGAATCTGTCCTATTGTTAAAAGAGAGACATGGAATTTCAAGGATAATTAACCAAATTAAGGTTGATTTTTATTATTTCGGAACTCAATTTATTCGTAAGCATGATACTATTGATACTATCAGGATCTGTTCAGTAGAGGATATTGCAGCTTTTAAATTTGAAAGTTTAGTAAGGTTGGAAAGAAAAGATTTTTATGATATTGCTGTAATTTTAAATCATTTTACTTTACGGGAAATGGTATCTTTTTATAAAGAAAAATATCCGAATCATGATATCAGGTTGGTTTTTGATAACCTTTTAAGAATCAAAGAATCTGAAAATACGCCTGATCCTGTTATTATTAATCCTGATTTAACGTGGGAATATACTACTAACAAAATTTTGAATGCCTTCTCTGGATATAAATCAATCCAGCTTGACGAGAAAAAGAAGAAGGAAACTGACCGTATAAAAAAAGCGGAAGCACTTCTTAAAGATAAAAGAAAAAGCGTTTGAAGCAATTTTACAAAATAACATTTCAATCTATTTTACATTCCTTCCCTTCCACTGATAACTTCCAAACTTTCCCAACCATCCGGCAAACAATGTATATAAAATGTGAAAAGGTTCTGCGGGCGCAAACCACCAAATCAATCTTTTTTTTTTCGAAAAATTTCGCAACAGGAAAAAGGAAAAATAATTCAACAATAGTTTTTACAACAATTGAAATCAGAAATAAATAAAATGCTTTTGTAAAAAAGAATGAAAATATTCCAAGAATAAAAATCCAGGCATTTAGTAAATAAACCAGCAAGAGAACGGCGGTTATTTTTTTATCTGTGTATTTATCTGCCTTGCTTGCCCAGCGAATTCTTTGATTCATAAAATCTTTCATCGTTGCTGTGGGTTGTGTTTGCACAATCACATCAGTGGATTTTAAAAATAAAATCTTATCCGGATACGCTTTTTGAATTTTATGCATCAGCAACATGTCATCGCCACTCGCTATTTCATCTATTCCTTCAAAGCCATTTACTTCATAAAAAACTTTTTTTTCGTAAGCAAGATTGGCACCATTGCACATGCTATGAAATTTTTTATAAACCGACGCACCGGTAATTCCCTGCAAAGTCATAAAGTCGAGGGATTGAAAAATCTTAAGAAGCCTCTTCAAT
>JBDTEK010000080.1:0-7593 GCA_039922575.1 Ginsengibacter sp. | reverse complement strand
AGTTACCAAAAAATGGGAATTCTCCGATTGGGAATTCTTCAACACACAACTCTACTGAGTCGACGCCACAACGATTGCAGTCTTCGGAGAAATCAAAAAAAAGCTACCAATCGGATTGTGGTTATGGAGACGGTTCTTATTCCGCAGATATAGATTACTATAACCCAAAAACAGGTTTTACAAATACATACGAATTAGATGTTCAAGTTGAGGATTGTAATGTTATAGAAATTGATTTTCCAAAGGGGGGTTGGTTAGACAGTGACCATATTGACCCAACAGCAATTGACGAAGACGGCAATGCTTCCATCGACGATGATCAGGGAAGAAATTTTAATGTTCATCTATTTGAAAATGATAAGAAAATTAAGAATGAAGAAGATAATAACACTGATGATGATGGCAACGATCAATAAATTATATTCTAACTTCTGTGATTACCCTCATTTTAAGTTGAAGAAATTCTAAAGAGAAAAATTATGATAGTTAATAAGTTAACATATAATGAACTTGGAAATCTTATTAAACCAATACTTAAACTTGAAAACAAAGAGATTATTTTTAATACGATTTCAAAGACATTTCATATTTCAAGCTATGATAAACTTGATTTGAATAATGAGGCGGAAGACACAGGAATTAAAACTATGTACAAAGGCTTTGATTTAGGGGCAAAGAATTTTAAATTGACAAATTTTGATAAAAGTGAACATCCAAGAATCATAATTGAGTTTACAAAAAGAAAGTTGTTCTTTGACGATTTCATAAATTCAACAAAAAAATATTGAATGACTTGAATAAAATATGCAATGGGGAAATTGAGAAATTGAAACTTCCATAAATTTGTATTTTTATTAAAAGTTTGGATTCAATTCTGAAATTAGGTTATTTCCGAGGAGAATCAAAAAATTCTGCGCAAACGTTTGATTTCGAAACTTACAGTTAAGAAATGTAGAATTTTTCTTATACAATATTAAATATAGTTTATTCTCTCTTTTATTTCCATATTTTCACTACTTAATTCCCATCCATAAAATATAAGTATGAACCAAGATCTGACAATAACCAAACCAAACTACACTCCTCAAATTGTAATAATCGGAATCCTGTTTTTTATTTTCGGATTTGTAACATGGCTCAACAGC
Source organism: Ginsengibacter sp. (assembly GCA_039922575.1). Lineage (GTDB taxonomy): Bacteria > Bacteroidota > Bacteroidia > Chitinophagales > Chitinophagaceae > Ginsengibacter. The sequence goes on along the minus strand of JBDTEK010000080.1, from coordinate 6,448 downwards.
ACGCTCATTCCTTATCTGCAGATTGCGTGTGAGCTGCAAACTTCAGAAGCCGTATTGGTGACATTCGCGTTTTATATTTCTTATGCATTGATGGCATTCCCTTCATCATGGGTTTTGAAACGAACAGGTTTTAAAAAAGGAATGGTGCTGGGATTATTGTTTATGGCAGTAGGTGCACTCATATTTATTCCCGCTGCAAAAACAAGAACTTATGGATTGTTTCTTACCGGACTTTTTGTAATTGGTACAGGTTTAGCCTTGTTACAAACTGCATCTAATCCATACATTACTATTTTAGGCCCAATAGAAAGTGCAGCAAAACGTATGAGCATAATGGGAATTTGTAACAAGGGGGCAGGCGCACTGGCTCCATTGGTCATGGGTGCTTTCTTACTCAAAGATTCAGAAGCATTGATTCAGAGATTAAAAACACTTGATGTAACACAAAAAGCTGTTGAATTGGATACGCTTGCCTCCAGGGTGATTGTTCCCTATATTATTATTGCTGCAGTATTAATAGCACTTTCAATATTTATATATTCATCAAATTTACCGGAGGTAAAAGCGGAAGGCGAAGAAGATGTTGAAAATAAAGCTTCGCAAAATGATGGGAAAACCCTTTTTAGTTTCCCATATTTATGGATAGGATTTGTTACATTGTTTTTATATGTTGGAGTAGAAGTAATGGCAGGTGATATAATACAGATCTATGGGAAAGCAATCGGCATCAGCCTCGATATTGCCAAACATTTTACATCGTACACAATGATTGGAATGTTGGTTGGGTATCTTGTAGGAATTTTTACTATACCTAAATATATGTCGCAAACTACTGCATTAAAAGGTTCTGCAATACTTGGTTTAATATTTACATTGCTGGCCATCTTCACTTCTGGATATACTTCTGTGTTATTTATTGCTTTACTGGGATTAGCCAATGCTTTGGTGTGGCCGGCCATCTGGCCATTAGCCCTTCATGGATTGGGTAGATTTACCAAAACCGCATCTGCAGTATTAGTCATCGGCATTGCCGGAGGAGCCGTATTGCCAAAGATATGGGCGGCTCTTGGAGAAAGGATTGGTTTTAAGGAAGCATTCTGGATAATGGTTCCGTGCTATTTATTCATACTTTATTTTGCCACTTATGGATATAAAGTGGGCATAAAAAACAAGAAAGAAGTGAAAGCAATTTAATATTCTTGTCTTCTATAAGATATTGGTATTCAGTAAACGAAGAAATACTGCGAATTCCTGTTTTCAAGAACTTGTTATCTTATAAATTTCTCTTTCTTATATTGAATGATAGCCTGATTAATTATTAATTTTGCAGACGAAAAGTAATCAGATGATGGCTAAAAAGAGTAATGGAGAAAAACCCGGTCTTTTAAATTTATTCCAGTGTAAATGTCCAAGATGCCGCATTGGCAATAGTTCATAAATAAGAGGCCTTACTCAAAAGGATTCATGAAAATGCATGAAACCTGTGATGTGTGTGGGCAATATTTTGATATAGAAGTGGGTTTTTATTACGGGTCCGGTTATGTTAGCTATGGAATCACTATTGCGATAAGTGTAGCTACCTTCGTGGCCTGGTGGATATTAATAGGAATATCTTATGACGACAACAGAATATTTTATTGGCTTATTTTAAATTCTGTTTTAATACTTGCATTGCAACCTGTACTCATGCGGATTTCAAGAACGTTATGGCTCGCAATGATTGTAAAATACGTTCCTGACTGGAAAATGCATCCGGCAGAGATTCCTGAAAGAACCAATGAAGAACAGAAAAATAACTGGTAATGAAATGAAGCGCTACTATTCTTCTACCAGTTGAATCCCGGTTTTAGTAAAGGATATTTTATGTTGTTTATACAAATTGCCAATTGTCATTTTAAAAGTTTTTTTGCTCATACTAAAGAAGGAATAAATATCCTCAGGCAAAGATTTATCGTGATAAGGAAGATATCCGTTGTTCTCTTTTAATAATCGTAATATTTTTTCAGCCTCATCTTCTACCCTTGCGTACCCTGGCTTTCCGGCTGCTACATCTATCAAATGGTCATCGGATTTATTTCCAGGTAAAATATTTTTAATAAACCCTTTAAAGTGATCTCCGATAGAAATATTTCTGTAAACCTCATTATTATGTAAAATACCTTTGTGAATATTATTGATGATTACTTCATAACCAATATCAGTTTGGCGATACCCCCATTTGGCGCGAGGTTGTAGTTCGTCTGTTAGCGCAAGCGCCCGCTTGTGCTGTTAATAAGAAGAGATTTGTATATCTACTTTATGAGCCGCAAATATAAATTCCACGATAACGATAAATTGTATTTCATCTCATTTGCCAAAATCCTTGACGGCAGCCTTTGTAACAAAACCGGAAGATTGGAAATATAGTAGTGCAAAAGATTTTGCCGGATTGAAAGGATTAATTGAATTGAATATTAGTTCATGATTACCGGGGTAAGAATAAGTAAGAAAACTAACAGTAGCCGGTTTTTTGGGTAAAGATTAAGCAACAGACCGGAAGGGTTATTTAGAACTGAAAATACTGCCAGGTAACAGGCGCCGTGAATGATAGCAATACAGCAGTTTATTTATAAGATACCGAACACAGAAAAATTATTCCTGCTCTGAATCATTGTCCGCTAGACTTTCTAATTTGTAAATGCGGATAGTTGAATTGCGATGGCATACCTTGCCCAGTCTTCAGTGTCATTTGGTGTCATCAGAAAATTATCCCGTTTTGCAGCTACTCCTAAAAAATATTTTGAATTTTTTGCCAATGCTTCAAACAGATAATTTCTGTTGTTATTACCAAAATAAGCCCGTCTTCGAACAGAAGAATTATTTGGTCCCGGATAGGGATATGGGTATGACCACATTTGGTCTGAAACCCAGTTTGTATAATAATAGGGCATAATCGCGCCTTCAAATTCTAAGGAAGATTCTTGAGGATTCGAAGTCTTAACTATCGTTAAATAATATTTTATTTTATCTGATCCTGAAACTATTAACCCATTTTCAAATCTTAGCCTATTACCTGAGGGTAGAACAACCGTTGCACCACTTTTTTCTTCCAGATACACATCATACTCAAACGATGAGTAATCAAATGTGCTTGCAGCATTTAAAAGCTGAGTAAGTCCTAACGCATCATAACTTGAAAATTTTCCCGTAAAGTCCAATTGAGCAAAAGTTCTTGTTTTAATTTTTTTAAATTTAAAGTTGTTTATCTCAACAAATACTTCATCGTTATCTTCCTTGTTTTCATATTCTTCTGCAGCAAATAAATTATTAATTTTTGATTGGTTTAAAATAGGAGCACTTTCTGTAGAATTTTCAAGCGTTGCAATTTGATTTGAATAAATACACCAACTTATGCCCGCTGCTCCATTTTCTAACCCTCCATCAGCAATTCCAATTAATTTACCTTGCATGTCAACAATAGGTGCACCTGAAAATCCATGTAAAAGGTTTCCTTTTAAATAAATAATTTCTGTAGTTAAACTTGGAAAACCAAGGTTCTTAATTTCCTGCTTTGAGGATACCGGCAATAAATCATTTAGTGTATTTCCCTGAACTAAACCAACAGCAAAATCTCTATCTATATAAGAAATATTACCTGAATTGTAGCCAACAGTAAAAACTTTAGTATCAACAGCGGGGCGGGAAAAATATCTTTCAGTTAAATAATTTTTTGATGAATAGCCCGATATTTTCAATGAAATGATATCTCCATTTTTATAGACATTTTTGAGTTTTGCTGTTTTCCAGCCATTTATTAAAGGAATGTAAACCTCAATGTTATTTACACTACTCAATGAGTGCAAAGTGGTAATCACAGTATTACCGTCTTTCCAGAAAAATCCTGTTGAGATTTTGTTTCCTGAACGAACCCTTACAATTGTTTTAGCAACCTCTTCTTTAATTGTTGCAAATGATCGTTCAGCGTGCAACAGAAAAAAAGACATTATTATTGCTATTATTGTTCGCATATAATAGATTTAAAAAATAATAGAGTGCTGCGAAGATTTGACGTGTCCGATATTACAAGGCTTAGTCTTTTTTCTATTTCTGAATACTTGCCTCCTGAATTATCGAATGATTTTTTAATCTCATCCAGGGAAGAATTTTCATCAATAGCCTCACATAAATATAATGATTTTTCATCTCCCGACATTAATACAGAATTTTGATTTGTATGTATTGCATCCTTAGAAAAACTATACCCTTCGGGAAGTAATCCGAGTTGTTTAAAAAGTATTATTTTTTTTATTTCACTGGTATCAAAAAAAGCTGTTTTGTATTCTTTTACTTCACTTTCCAGGGAAGGGGAGAAAAAATTATGTGTTCGTATATAAAGTCCTAAAAAAACGGATAAAACACAAGCAAAGCTAAATGTTCCGATAATCATTTGATTACCTTTTTCTCCTTCTTTACTTCCTCTGAGTCCGAAAAAAGCAGCTAAGAGAGAGGTCAAAGCTCCCAAAATAATTCCTGTTACCTGGGCTATTGATAATCCAATAATTGTCCCGATAAGGATGCCTAAACCAAGTCCGGCGAAAATTTCTTTTTTCATTTTATACTTTTTATACGTAGGTCAAATAGTTTCGTCTTGATGTAAGCTGAGTATAGAATTTCTACCTTCAGGAACCTATACCAAATTTATAATTAAAAGTTCATTATTGTTACTATTGATCATTAGAGTTTTTCAGCCGGTAGAAATATGAATTAGCACAACATAGTTTTTTGTGGACACCAATACAAAATATCCTTGTTTATGAATTCCATTATACAATCAAGGTAGACCTTAAAAGCAACAATAATTTTTGCGGAAAACTTTCATTAAAAGAAGGGTTGGTCAAAACCCAAATGACGGAAAGAAAATAGCTGAATGGTCTGCTAAAACCTGCATACACCAAAACTGATAACGAATAAAAAGATCATTAAATAGACGTTTCATAAAAGTTATTGTTAATCAATAAAAAATTTAAGAAGATTGCCCTACAACGATATTGTTTCATTTTTATATTTTGGAAAGAAATTATTGCGATACTGGAAAATTTTTTATCCGCAAATTTCTGTTCTCAAATTTTATAAAATCCACGCCTGTCCCGATTCACCGGGAATGAAAAGAGCAGGAAAGAAAAATGGTAATTATAATGATTGATCACGAAAGCATTCGGGACTAACAACATAACTAACCTTTAGAATAAAAGACCAGGAAATGTTTGATAAGACTCTTGAATATATTCATCTAAATCCGGTAATGGCGGGCTTTATAACCAAACCGGAGGATTAAAATATAGTAGCAAAAGATTTTGACGGATTAAAGATTAATTGAATTGAATTTTAGTTCGTGATTAGCGTAAACGTTCTCATGTTGGTCTTTCTTTCATCAAAAAAAAAATCACTCTTATTTATTGTTTTACTGTATTTTTAATATACGTATTATTCATAATCAAAACTTTTAAAAATTTGTCATGAAAAATAACTCATTGTTTTTTCTGCTCACAATTCTATTTGTATTGGGGCACCATACTTCCTTTGCACAGGAAAATCCTGAAACAGTTATCAGAAATCTGGAAAATGCAGAAGGGCAAGCCTGGGTAAATAAGGATAGTGTAGCCTTATTTAAAATGTTTTCTCCGCAACTTGTGGTAAATACGCCTTTAAATAGAGTCGCGACTCTTGATATGGTTAAAAAGCTGATGCGAGCTGGCAAAATAGATGTTTCTTTCACTGAAAAAATTATTGAAAAAATCACATTTATTAACAATATGGCGGTGGTGATGGGGCGGGATAATATTAAGCCTCAGGGAGCTATGGAAAATGCGGGTAAAACTGTTACAAGACAATATACTGATGTTTGGATAAAAGATGAATCAGGCTGGCATCTAACAATAAGGCAAGCAACAATCATTTCAATTATTTAAACCGATTTATTAAAATCCCTTATTTGGCGCAGGGTTGAAGTTAAATTAATAGGTCCGATTTTGATTTTCTTTCCATCAAAATAGAAATCACCAAAATTTATTGCTTTACTGTTTTTTTTATATCCGGCTGAGGCACCCAAAAGAATAAGTTGAATTCTTGCTGGAAATTATTTAAGGTGCTTGTGGACATCCGAAAAATGGAAAATTACTATTATGGTCTCTTTTGAAAGAGCTGACAAAAGCCACGCTCATTTACTTTCTGAAATTGCAGGTTTGACTTTTATAGAATCACATGGACATAGCGCTAAACGGGAAGACATCAATAATTTTATTAAGCAAAAATATAACCCGGACACCTTCACCGCTGCATTAATCAATAAAAAAAACAACTATTATTTAGTCTATTATCAAAATCGCCTGGCAGGATTTTCCAATATTATTTACAACTTTCCCTACGCAGATAGTAAAGTGGAAGATATTGCAAAGCTCGAACGCATTTA
>JBDTEK010000079.1:0-3154 GCA_039922575.1 Ginsengibacter sp. | reverse complement strand
CATCGGCATGCATTACCAATGTTATTTTTTACTTTGAGAAAATTTCATATCATTTGCACGCAGCTTCTAAATACAAAACTAAAACTCTTGAATAGCATAACCCAAATCGAATACCGGCACGACATCATTTATTCCTTCTTTAATTATTGTCGCTCCTGCCGCACTTCTGTAACCGCCGGCGCAATGAACAATGATTGGTTTATCTGTTGGAATTTCGCTTACGCGTTCTCTTAACTCAGGTAATGGAATTTGAATTGCATTGTCGAAAATCCGTCTTTCTTTCACTTCTGAATTATTGCGTATATCCACAATTGTGTAATTCAATTTTGAATCTTTAAATTTTTGAAGATTCACTTTTTCTTCTTTTTCACCATCTATCTCTTTGGCTGCAAAGGCTTCTTCAATCTGATTTTCATAACCAATCTTTGCAATGCGCTCTATTAAAGTTTTTGCGGCATTTTTAGTTTCTGCGATCAAATAAAACTTTTCATCCGGTGAAATAACGCTGCCCAGCCAGGTTTCAAATTTTGTATCATCCATCAAATTAATAGAGTTCTTTAAATGCCCGTTCTTAAATATGGATTCGTTTCTTGTGTCAATAACAATATAATCCTTTAAAACATCCGGAATATTTTCACTGGTTTTTATTTTACGGATAGAGTCAGCATAATTCTTCGCTCCTTTTTTATTCAGTCCAACGTTGAATGTAAAATATTTTGGAACAAAAGGCTGATTGGATAAAAGCTCTGAAATAAAATCAGTTTCCGTTTGTTTGTGCAGACACCAGTTTGTACTCTTTTCGGCTCCGATAGTACTTACATTTTTACTACTCAATCCTTTTCCACATAAACTGCCTGCGCCATGCGACGGATATACCAAAACATCATCCGGCAAATTCATCAATTTATCACGGAGGGAATGATACATTTGCCTGGCCAGTTCTTCGCGGGCAGCAGTTACTCCGCCTGCGGTTTCCCTAAGATCGGGGCGGCCACAATCACCAATGAATAGTGTATCGCCTGTAAATACGGCTTCTTCTTTTCCGCTTTCATTAATTGCAATTATGCAAATACTATCAGGAGAATGGCCAGGAGTGTTCAGCGCTTTCAAAGTAGCGCCTCCAATTTTTATTTTATCTCCATCATCAAAAAAATGATGTTCATAATCAGCTTTCAAAAGACGGCTGACATAAATAACCGCTTCGGTGGTCTCGTGAATTTCTGCGTGGCTGCTTACAAAATCTGCATGAGGATGCGTTTCTATAACAGCCACTATCTTTGCATTATTTCTTTTTGCCACATCATAATATTGCTGAGGATTTCGTGCAGGGTCAATTAATACAGCTTCACCGTTACTGATCAATGCATAAGAATAATGTGCTAAATTTATATCTTCAAACTGTATAATTTCCATGAATTATAATTTTTGGATGCAAAGGTAAGAAGAAGTGGTTTTTGATTGTAGGTTTATGATTTTAGATTGGAAGTTTAGATTGATACTTTATAAAATTATCATAGGGTATTTATACTTAATCTTGTTAATTTCAGAAGAAAAAAAATGATCTTACAAATTTACTTCATTTAAATAACCTATATTCGCACAAATTATACTCCTACTTAGCAGACTGGATCATCTTCCCAACAGGTCAAAGCTCATCAAGTCATAGGTTTTGAGCATATTGAAAACAAACTTTCAAGCTACATCGTTTTCAGGGAAGTTATCATTTACATTAAAACAAAATAAAATTGTTATTTAAAGAACTACATTTAGTAGCGCCAATATTGAAGGCGCTCGAAGCCGAGGGTTATGTTGAACCCACGCCTATTCAGGAGCAATCTATACCTCATATTCTGAGGGGAAAAGATTTGTTAGGATGCGCACAAACAGGTACCGGAAAAACAGCCGCATTCGCAATTCCCATTCTTCAAAACCTGTTACTTCAACAGAAAGAAGATGCCTATAATCACAACATAAAAGCATTGATACTGACTCCTACACGTGAGTTAGCGATTCAGATAGATGAAAGTTTTGAAGCGTATGGAAAGCATACCGGGTTGAGACATACCGTAATTTTTGGTGGTGTTTCACAGTTTCATCAAACGAATGAATTGCGTAGAGGTGTGGATATTTTGATCGCCACTCCCGGCAGGTTGTTGGATCTTATGTCTCAAAGATTTGTGAACATCCAACACATAAAAACTTTTGTGTTGGACGAAGCCGATCGTATGCTGGATATGGGATTTATTCATGACGTGAAAAAAATCATAGCCCGTTTGCCGGAAAAAAGGCAGACATTATTTTTCTCCGCCACTATGCCTCCGGAAATTACAAAACTATCTGCATCTATATTAACCAATCCAATCCGCGTTGAAGTGGCGCCGGTTTCATCTACCGCGGAAAATGTAGATCAGCATGTTTATCTTGTTGAGAAAAATGATAAGCGACAGTTGCTCATACATCTTTTAAAAAATGGCGGTATTCAAAATGCATTGGTATTTACAAGGACAAAATATGGCGCTGATAAAATAGCGAAAGAATTGTTCAGAGCAGGAATAAGCGCTGATGCCATTCACGGAAATAAAACGCAGGCAGCACGTCAGAAAGCATTGAATAACTTTAAAGATGGGAAAATAAGAGTGTTGGTGGCTACCGATATAGCAGCAAGGGGCATTGATGTAGATCACCTTAGCCATGTTATCAATTTTGAAATACCCAATATTCCTGAAACTTATGTACATCGTATAGGACGTACCGGCCGCGCCGGCGCTTCCGGATCTGCGCTTTCATTTTGTGATATGGAAGAGAGAGCTTACCTGCGCGATATTCATAAATTGATTGATCAAACAATTCCGGTGGTAGAAGAACATCCTTATGCAAGCACCATGAAATTTGTGCAGGCGCCTGTGGCACAAAACAATCCTATGCAACGTAAACCAGCTTCACATAGCGGTTTCAGAAGAGCAAGGAGCTGGGCACAAGGAAGATAATTTACGGAAAAACTTGAAAATTAAATTGAGCTAATGTGCTTGATTAGTTAGTGATGACTGATTGGATACATTAGCTTTTTTATTTGTACTGAAAGGACAAAATGGTGAATCATTGCAGCTTTGAAATTCAGCAATAATGTTTATAAATCAAAAAACTTTAAACCTTG
>JBDTEK010000078.1:0-12664 GCA_039922575.1 Ginsengibacter sp. | reverse complement strand
TTATTTCCCCGAAAAAAACTTTCGCAATGAAAAATTCAGTTTTGAAATATCAACCAACGTTATTTTCAAATACAATACCCAGTTTGTTCAAAAACCAGATTTTATCCAGATTAATTAAAGAAATATTGGTTCATAATCGCTGTTGCCAAACAGTCTTCGATCATTAGGCAAACGATTTTTCAATTCAAAAAGCTTATGCTCTTTTTTTTAAACGGAAGTGCCGTCAAAATATTTATCATTCACAGAGCTATTCCGTTTTAATTATACTTAACTACTGATCGTTTTATTTAACCAATTCCCATACTCCGCTCTCCATTGGTTCTAAAGAAAAATCCTGCAGTTTCGTTACTTCACCGATGATGATGTTTTTCATTTTAGAAAAGCTATTTGTTCTTTCAGCATAATTGTGAATTGAAATATTTTTTTTCTCTTTTGCGGTATTCATCGCTGTCATAATGGTTTGCGTACCATCGTACCTGAAAAAAACATATTCCCCTTCCTGCGACGAAAACTGCATCATTTTTCCGGTGGTTAATGCAGAAGAATTTTTCCTAAAATTAGCCAGTTTTGCAATGTACTTCCAGATATCTTCTTCCTTTGCAGTTCTTCCGGACGATGTAAATTTATTCATAGAATCAGAAGTCCATCCACCGGGAAAATCTTTGCGCACATAACCATCGTTAGGGATAGTAAGGCCTGGCATACCAATTTCATCACCGTAATACAATTGCGGAATTCCCCGGCAAGTTAAAAGCCATGCTAATGAAGCTTTATACTTCAATACATCTTCACCCACCACAGAAAAAAACCGGGAAAGATCATGATTGTCTAAAAATATTACATTACGCATAGGATCTTTATAAACAAAATCCTGGGCCAGCGTTGTGTAGAGTTCATTCACACCATCCGTCCAGCCAAAATCTTTGGTCATTGCATCCGTTATTCCCCAAAGAGTTTGAAAATCTGTAGCAGCCTGCAGGTTACTTTTATAGGCAATATTATAATTATTTTGTACAAAATAACTTTGATTAATCACGCCATGAACCCACGTTTCACCAAACATGGTTATTTGCGGGTATTCATCCATTAATGCTTTATTACAGCGATTCATAAAATCAAGATCGTTGTAAGCATATGTATCAATGCGCCATCCATCTATCCCAAATTCTTCTACTGTCCATAAAGCATGTTGAATTAAAAAATTTGCCACAAAAGAATTTTTTTGATTGAGATCGGGCATACTTGTTACAAACCATCCATTGCTCATTTTCTTTTTCTCAGATGCGCTTGCATACGGATCAAAAAGTACCTGATCTTTATAAGTAGTATTGGTGTAAACCGGCCATTGATTCAGCCAGCTTTTCATTGGTGGATCAATAACAGTAAAGTGTTTGATACCTACATGATTATAAACAGCATCCTGAATGATTTTCATATTTTTTTTATGAACAGAATCAATCAATTGCTGATAAGCTTTTTCTCCACCAATCCGCGGATCTATTTTATAATGATTGGTAAATGCATATCCATGTTCCGTGCGGTTGGGCATATCGTTTTCAATAACCGGGTTAAGCCAGAGCGTAGTTACGCCCAATGATTGCAAATAATCCAAATGATCTTTTATTCCCTGCAAATCTCCTCCATGACGATGATAAATAGAATCGCGGTTAAGGCTTTGGTCTCTCATTCCGGCAACACGATCGTTGGTGGTATCGCCATTACTAAACCTGTCGGGCATTATGAGATAAATAAAATCTTTGGAGGTAACACCCCGGGCAAAAGCGGTTCCATTACCTGAACGCTTCACCTTCAATTCAAAATCAATAGTAGCTTTATTACTTTTTATTTTTACAATACCAGGCCTTGCAGAAGCTGAAATAATCAGATCAAGAAAAATATAATTTTTACTTTCTACCTTATTTACTTTTGCCAGTTTTACTCCGGGATAATTTATCGAATAAGCATTACTGTTACCCGCATCCTTACCATTTATCATTACCTGCACTTTATTCCATTTCATACCAACCCACCAGTTGGTAGGATAACAGTTGTATTGTGCATTTTGCGCAATTGTGCAAGAGGCAACAAATAACAGGAAATAAGAAATAAGGAATTTTTTCATGGCAGAATAATTTGGACATTCAGATAAAAAATTATGATTAAAACTGAATTTTTGTACTATTCAAACAGCAGAATCTTCAGTTCTTTGCGCATGAATACAGCGATCATAAAGTGTAGCGCTACTTTACTCACTGGAAAAATTATCCAAAAGATATTTTTAAAAATACCGTTTTCTTGTTTACAACTTCGTTAAGGTGGCCATATATCTTAAAGGATGACTTAAATCCAAAACAACCTTGTAGTTGCCGGCTGCATTAACGGGAATGTTAGAACCGTTATAACTTAATCCAGTAAGGCTACCCCCAAGGTTTGAATTACCGCCGGGAAAATTAGGATCGTTCCAGTTTCCATTAGCTCTGAATTTCAGGCTATTTGCTGATAAGGCAACAGAATTGATCACCCATACTTTATTTACTGCATCATAAGTCATTTGCGTATCACTGCCCCATCCCCCCGGAGTAGCATCGCCGATTATTGCCCAGGTTGCTTTTGTAGCTGACCAGGTTAATGCGGTTGGATTAGCTTTAACGAAATAATATCCTCCACCATCAGACCATTTCAAATTGCCCCCTGAAGTACTTAAAGTACCAACATCTCCACCATACGCTGTATGATTCCAATCAGGTGCATTCGTCATTTTGAATTCATAGCTGCCGCCAGATGGAACATTTACATAACCTTCATAATCATTGCTTGTTAGTGTAGCCGCCAATTGCGGAGCAGAACCCGGAGACCATCCCTGATAATCACCCGGCACCCATAAATATTGAAAAGGGCTATACGTAGTCAAATCCAGCTTAAAGATATTTGAGATGACTGAAGGAATCGTGTTTGTTCCCTGGAAAGCCAACACCCTGAATTCCACTTTTTGAGTGGTACCGGCAGTAACTCCCGCAGATAATGCCGCGGCATTTAAGTCTCCTACACTTATGTCTTTTGTTAATCCATTATTTACATCAAACACCTGTGGATTGGTAAAGTTGCCACCCACAGTATCCATTTGTACTTCATAGCTGAAAGGAAAGCTTCCGTATTGGGTAGCGTTCCAATTTAATACCAGGGCGCTATTTGCGGCATTGTCAACTACCAATGTAATCGGGCCGGCGGAAGAAGAGGTAATTGTAATCGGTACTATATATGGAGTTGTCTTAATTGTAAGTACATTCGACATGTAGGCTTCATTATTATTACCATAAGAAGAAGTCACTCTCACATCAATACTTGATGGAACGCCGGCTACAACTCCTAATCCTGCCAGTATATCATTGAATTGTTTTCCTGTAAAGACGGTATCTTTCGCACCGGTTGAGGTGATGGTGTATTCTTTTGCAAAATTTCTTCCTGTAGAATCTATTTCTACTACAAATTTATACAAGGAAGAATCCTGTGCATATTTTGGATTACTCCAGGATAAGGTCAATACATTTTTACTTGAATCCGCCGGGGCAGTTGATATTGTATTCGTTGAAGAAGTCAATACCACCGCTGTTCCATTTGGATAGAAAGGGAGATCTGCGATCTTTTTACATCCCATAAATGAAAGCAAAACGGCAAATGCAAGGAAAAGTTTTGATAAGTACTTCATGAGCTTATTTTTATGCTGAAATGTTGCTTGAATATTTTTTAAAAGCTTTTTATATTATAGCTTGGTTACAGTAAATTTTCCTCGTTGAAAATCCACGTCTATTTTATAATTTCCGGTAGCAGGAGGCGAAAGTATGTTTGCACCATTAAAAATAAAATCTCCTCCATATATTGCATCAGGATCGTCTTGTTTTGCTATACTCCATTGGTTATCCCACGAGCCGTTTACTGCTATCAATTTATATTCTCCTCCACCTGTTAATTTTATTGTTATTGAATACAATGTAGGGCTCAATTGTGTAAATTGTTGGGTTGCGGGATCCACGCTCATTGGATTATTCCATCCGCCCGGTGTAGCGCTGCCAACTATAAAAAGGGTACCTGATGAAGGAGGAGCTATTTTAGGAGGAGGAGCGTAAGGAATGGCGGTAAAACTTAAGGTATTAGATGACAAAAGCGCGTTGCCACCATTTAAAAAAGCATCCAGCCTGATATTTATCTTATGGCTTACACCTGTTGCCAGCATGAGTTGATTCACTAAAATATCGTTGAATTCTGATTGCAGGAAAGTTTTCGACAAATTAGTACCTACAGAAACAGTCTTTAATTCTGGATTGCTGAAATCAGTTGTAGTATCAATTAAAACATTGTAGTTCACATCCTGTGAATTGGCACCGGTATTAAACTGATAATTGGGGTTAGTCCACGAAATTGTAAAAGAAGGATTATTGCGATTATCATACGATAAAGGAATTTTTCCTGTAAGCGCAGAAGATAAAACAGGAGCCGTTCCTCCTTTTAATATTACCTGGTTGTCCACTTTTTTGCATGATCCAAGACCGAGGAGAAGAAAGCCGGCAATAACAATTTTAAATATTTTTTTCATACAAATTATTTTTAAAAATTTTAATAGCCAGTGTTTTGGATAAGGTTAGTATTTGCATTGATTTCGGCTGCCGGAATAGGGTATAGTTTCCGGAAATCTGCTACCCCTCCGCCACCTTTAATTCCGCCTTTCCATGGCCACACATAATTGTTTCCGGTAAATTTTCCAAACCGGATCAGATCCATCCGCCTGAACCCTTCCCAGTACAATTCCCTGGCTCTTTCATCTAAAATAGTAGCATCAATATTTGCCATAGTCATATCAGCATCGTTAAAGTCGCCACTGTTACCATTAAAAGCCCTTTCTCTTAATTTATTTAAATATCCTTTTGCTGCGGTCAGATCTCCACCAGCGCCTCCTCTAATAGTGGCTTCCGCGTAAATCAAATAGATTTCTGCAAGCCTGAACAACGGTACATCCACATCTGAAAACGTTTGATTGGAACCAGGTGTTCCATCCCTATTTATATTTTTATATTTAATTACTCCATAACCATCTGTGAACGAGCTAATATCATTGATCTGTTTCGACTGTCCGTCTGTGTAAAAACTGTTAGAAATTCCGCTTCCCTGAGTACCCCTGAGGTCCTGCTGCCCGCTCCCTGATGGTTGAAATTTATCTACAAGGGCGCTCGTGGTTCTGAATCCTGCCCATTTATTACCGGTTCCGTAGAGTGCCACAGGCATTGATCCCCCTGATGCACATGCCTGCAAAAAAGTAGACCCGCCAAAGCTTTGGCTATATCTTCCATCATATTTAATTGGGAAAATAAATTCACTGGTATTCTTATAATTATCTGCCCTCATTAATTGCGTATAATCAGGAATAAGTGTATAACCTGCATCAATTACCTTTTTTGCATAAGTAATTGCATCCGGGTATCTTGGTGTGCCTGTATATACTTCAGCATTGAGATACATCCTTGCAAGCAACGCCCACGCGGCGGCCTTGTCTGCCTGCCCATAGCTGTACCTTGGAGGAGGCAATCCTGCATCAATATCTTTTAATTCAGATTCAATATAAGTAAACAAGTCCTTCCGGCTTATCTGCTTTGGCAGATTAATTGATCCGATACTGGTTTCCGTAACAAAAGAAGGATTTCCAAAAAGATCCATCAGAACCCAATATTGATAGGCTCTTAAAAATCGTGCTTCATTTCTGAAATATTTTACAGTATCTGCGCTTGCACCTGTAATTCCCCTTTGACTTAATTTTTCATCGGTTGACTCAAGAACAAAATTGTTGCATAAAGTAATTTGTGCATAACACCGGTAATATAAAATAGAAGAATATTGATTTGAGGAAGTCCAGCTCATGGCATGTATATCAGGAAGCCCCACATTGTCTGCGCCACCCCATGCTGTTACGGCTTCTTCAGTTGGCAGTTCCTGCATAGTCCAGAACTCCCTGAAGAATTCAGAAAATCCTTCATCAAAACCTTGCAGATCAGGCTGTCCCTGAATGCCAAAACTGCCATATACTTTAGCCATTGCCTGGTTGTAACCCTGCATATTGGTAAATACCGTTTCTGATGTAACCCCGGTTGAAGGAAACAAATCCAACTTTTTAGAACAGGAAGCAAAAAACAGTACGCCTGCCGATAAAATAATTGATTTTAGAAAATTATTTTGTTTCATTTGTGAATTTTTATTGTTTTTTATTGTCAAATGAACCATAAAAACTATCGTTGGTATTAATCATCCGGCAATTTTTTAAGTTCCATTTCATAATACTTTCTTTCTTTTTTTTAAAAATTAAAAATCAAGGTTTAATCCCAATATTAATGTCCTTGGCCGTGGATAAAAACTATTATCTATCCCGTTAGAGATTTCCGGATCGGCTCCGGTATATTTAGTAATTACAAAAGCATTCTGAAGATTTAAATTGGCTCTCAGGTTAGCGCTGTTATGAAATACTTTTCCAATATTGTAACCGAAACTCACATTATCCATTCTTAGAAATGAGGCGTTTTCAATAAAATAATCTGAGAAATCAACACTGTTTGCAAAATGAGTAGCTAATACATTAGTAAGTGCATTCGTTAAAAAGCTGGCATTTCCAAGTATTGATTTTACAGAAGAAGAACCGCGTGCGTTTTGGTTAAGCATATAGTTTCCAAAATTGGCCCTTAAAGAAAATCCTGCACTCAATTTACCGTAATAGAAATTACTAAAGAATCCCAGGAATTCCTGTGGTGCGGGACTTTTGTACCAGTATTTATCGGCTGCTGTTATTTTTCCATCCCGGTTTATATCATTATAAAGGCCTCCGATAGGTTTTCCTGCCTCATTGTATACTTGTTGAAACACATAAAATGAATTAATAGGATAGCCTACCGTTTGTTGTTGTACTGTTGTAAAACCGATGTTTGAATTAGCGGCAGGAACGCCTATACTTCCGTTATCATTAGTTGAGAGCTTCGTGATTTTATTCTCGTTATAGGTAAAATTAAATCCAAGATCCCATGAAAAATGATTGTTTCTTACAGGCGTAGCATTTATATTAAACTCCACTCCTTCATTTTGCATGTTTCCAATGTTCGCAGTGATCTGGTTTCCAAAGTTAGTACCACTTGCCACTGAAATCGTATTGAGCAGATTAGTAGTCTTTTTGAAATAATAATCTATACTACCGGTAATCCTGTTCTTTAAAAACCCGAAATCGATCCCCAGGTTTGTGGTAGCTGTCTGTTCCCATTTCAAATTCGGATTATAAGGTAACGGTTTATACATTTGGTAATAGCCCGTACCAAAGTTATACTGTGTTGCAATGCCCGATAATGTATAATTCAGAATATAATCATAGTTGCCAATTCCATCCTGCTGACCGGTAATTCCATATCCTACACGAAACTTTAAGTCTGATACCGTTTTAGAATTCTTTAGAAATGATTCTTCTTTTATCCTCCATGCAAAAGCTCCGGAAGGAAAAACACCCCAGCGATGTGCCGGGCCAAATTTTGAAGAACCGTCGGTACGTATGGTGCCTGTTAAAAAATATTTTCCATCATACGAATAATTCAGTCTTCCATAGTAAGAGATTAATATGTGCTGAGGTTTGGTAACCGGATAAGTTGGCTTTGTACTCGAATCAGTAACTCCATCACCTGCTTTGCTGTAATAAAAATAATTAGTAGTTAAAAAATCCTGGTAAGCATATCCCGCCACAGCATCAATCCTGCTTTTAATTGCATCCAGATCTTTCCCATAATTCAGGTAAAATTCAAAAATAGTATTCTGCTGTTGCTGTTTTCCCGGATCAGTTGTTGATCCTGAAGAATGATATCCTTTATGATAAATAGTCGGTGTTGAAGGATTAGTGAATCCAAGATAATTACTAATAGCGCTGTCCTGGATAGTAGTTGTTTCTGTTCCTTTTGCTATATCATAACCCAGGTTTACATTGGCATGCAGTTCGGGTAAAAAATGAAATTTGTAATCGAGCTGAATATTGCCGATACTTCTTTGTGGCGTTCCTATTTTTTTATATTGATTCAAAGCTGCAAGCGGATTAGAAGGCGCCAGGGAAGTTAGCCCGGATGGAGTTGTTGGGTCAGTGTATTGAAAATATCCGCCATAATTTTTGTTTCCTGAATATACGGGTTGAGTCGGGTCAAAACCAATTGCATTACCAATCGCGCTGCCACTATTAGAATACCTGCTTTTTGCAATGGTGCCTTTTAAATTAAGATTAATCTTTAAATGGTTATCCCATAAACTCGGACTTAAATTGATAGAAGCGGTGCCACGTTGAAAATTATCGGTTCTCACAATACCGTCCTGATTAAGATAACCAAGAGAAACACGATACGGTAAATTCTTTAAAGAACCACTTATGCTAAAATTATTATCTGTGGTAACGGCTGTTTGAAAAATCTGATCCTGCCAGTCTGTATTAGCATTTCCCAGCAAGGCGATTTGAGTGGGCGTGCCATTGGCTTTTACAAATTCACGAAACTGATTTGCAGAAAGAACATCCTGTTTTTTTGCCACCTTTCCGGCAGAAACTTGTGTATTGAAATTAAATACAGCTTTTCCTTTTTTTCCTTTTTTGGTTGTAATTAAAATAACTCCATTTGACCCGCGCGAACCATATATGGCAGTTGCAGAAGCATCTTTCAATATGTTGAAAGATTCAATATCGTTTGGATTAATAGATGCCAGTGCGTTGGGAAGTCCTTTTACTCCTTCATTAGTAATGGGTACGCCATCAATTACAATTAAAGGATCATTACTTGCATTAATGGAAGCTCCGCCGCGGATACGAATAGTGCTTCCACTTCCCGGTACGCCACTGTTTGATGTAATTTGCACGCCTGGTACTTTACCTGCAATTAATTGTTCCGGAGTTGAAAAATCTCCTTTATTAAAATCTTTTGCGGTTATTGCAGTTACAGATCCTGTGGCATCTGTTTTCTTTACTGTACCATATCCGATCACTACTACTTCAGAAAGAGCCTGCCCTGAATTTGCAAGAGTAACGGTTACATTTGAAGTGGCGGAAATATTCACTGTTTGAGTTTCAGAACCAACATAACTCACTTCAAGTTGTTTTGCATTTGGCAATACATTAATAGTGAAAGCTCCATTGGCATCGGTTCTTACACCAGAGTTTTGGCCAACCACAGTTACAGAGGCATTCGCCAAAGGAACACCATCTTTTGAAGTGACTGTGCCGGTGATTGTCCGGTTTTGTGCATTGGCTACAAAAGTGATAAGAATAAAAAATAACAAAACAGCCATCTGCCCTGATACTTTAATAATACTACTTCTCATAAACAAAAATTAAGTTTTAAATGATTTAATTATTCCTGTTATAGCGCCATTAAGGTAATGTGTATTTCTTACACAAAATAGGTTAAATTTCTCAATCCAATACTTTTATAAAAAAATATTTAAAGCCGGGTGATAAAGGAGATGCAAACCGCTCCATTTTATTTTGATTGCTGAGCTGTCGTTTATTTTCAATACTTTTTTGTGAAGTTATTTTTTTTGACGTAGCAAATGCAGATCTTATAGCCTGGTTTAAATTCTTAATCTTAATAGACAATTTATATTTCGGTAATGCTGCATCAGTTTAAAATATTCTTAAAGTTTTGGTGGCTAATTAAATTAAAAATAAGTCCATAAAGAATTTTATAGGTAGTATTTCTCTTCGCTAATGTGAAAAAATAAAGTTCTTGTTTGTTTGGCCAACCAAGGTAGTTAGAGAATACGCTACAAAGAATTTCTTGATTTATTTGGCTTAGCAGCTTAATCGAAAAAATTGGTATAATGAAACTATTTGGAACTTGCCCATTTTTATTGAGCCACAATAATTACCAAATTTTGGTAATTCCCTCGAAAAGATTTTAGACGATTGTAAAATTCAAGAATTTATGTCAAATCATTATAAATAAACAGAACAATATCAATAAAAAAATAATGAGCAATTACAAAATATTAAATACAAGAGGAAAAGAGATTTTCGTAAAGATCGCTTTACATCCCGGAGAAGTTTTAAACGATGAACTAGAAGCCAGAGGTATTAAGAAAATGGTTTTTGCTGAACTAATCGGAATGAAACCGGCGCATTTAAGCGAACTTATTCATGGCAAACGACATGTAAGCGCAGCAACCGCTATAAAACTGGAAAAACTATTGGATATACCTGCCGGGTATTGGATGAGGGTACAGGTTTATTATGATCTGTATATGGAAAGAAATAAAGAAGATGAGGCAGCATAATGAAATTACTTTTTCATTTGATTTTCTCTTCACTGCACCTTCTCTTATTATTCGAATTTAAAACTAATTGTCCACTCCTGCTCACTACCTTCTACTTACTACCTGGTCCTCACTGCTCACCTCCCTTAATAATCTTAATGCTTTGCGTTTGTTGAGTCGCGAATATGGAAAGTAAATAACTTCCGTTTGTAAACTTTGCTGACCCGTTTATTTCAAAAGAATTATTGCCTGGCGCCATTTGAATATTTTGTTTTAATAATTGCCTTCCGCTTATATCTGTTATTATTAAAGTTGCTTTGTCTTTTAACGGAGACTGAATGTTTATTTTAAAATTTTTTTCAAATGGATTTGGATTTACATACGCATGCCAGCCATTAACTGTTCTCTTTATAGTTACAATTCCACTTAAATTAAAATGGCCATCAATGTCCACGCTTTTCAGGCGATAATATTCTATTTCAGAATTGTTTACCTGGGTATCATCATAGCTGTAATTATTTTTTCCTTCTGCATTTATTTTAGATAAAAATGAAAAATGCTGGCCATCATTACTTTTCTGCAATTCATAATAACTAAGATTTAATTCGTTGGCAACCTGCCATGATAAAAGGTTTGCATTATTTACCCTTTTACCGGTAAAGTTTACTACGGTTACTGGCAATGCCGAAGCAACATTCAGATAGACATAATATTCCCCAGCCTGAAGGGTTACGTTGGTCGAAGCGGTTGTAACTGAAGTATCTTTCCCTGTAAACAAGTTATACCATGTACCTCCACTTGGAAAAGTAACAGCGCCTGTTTGCTTTACCACATCAAAGTTTCCATACACCATTACCTGCGAAGGAGTGCCACTAACACTCATCCATTTTATAGCTCCCGATAAGTTTTTATTCACTGTGCCTGTAGTAAATGTTGGAAAATATGACGGCACATTTCTTAAGTTGATCAATTTGCTATATACATTATATAATGCAAGCCTGTTTGGCTGGGTGTAATAATCCCAACGAATTGGTTTGGCATCAGTACGGCAATTGTCCTGGGGATAAGGCTGAGGAATGGTATTACCCGGATTGCACGATGTGATGGAGTAATCATACCCTAATTCTTCAAATTGCCATATCATCTTTGGTCCCGGGATAGTTAAGAAAAAGGCAGCGTTCATCTCTTCTCTCTTTAATGCTGTAGCAGTATCTTTTATATTATAACTTCCTGATGAAGCTCCGTAGGTAATATTTTTATACATCAGTCTTTCTTCATCATGGCTTTCCTGGTAGGTTACCATGCCCGGCTGCGCCAATCCGGCAATAGAATAAATGCCGCCGCTAAAGTCTGCATTGCTGTTATAGTAGCCCATTGAAGCCTGGTTAAATGAGGAATTTTGATTGGCTCCGTTGCCCCAGGTCAACATACCATAATCGGTATAATCCTTTTGTTCAGTAAAATTTACAAAGCTTTCCAGAATGCAATACGTTCCGGATTGAATACTTTGTAGTTTATCATAAATATTTTTCCAGGTATCTACTCGCCCCTGATCATAAGTATTTTGCCAATCCTTGCCATTCGTTAAATAATTTGTTTGTGTGTAACCGCCTGCCAGATCAAAACGATAACCATCAAGGTGATAATTATTTATCCAATAAGCATATAATCTGTTGCGCAGCGCAATTGTTGCTGCGCTTGAATGATTGAATTGACTTCCTACATTAAACGGATGTGTGGGAAGAGAATCTAACCAGGGATTTTGTAAAGTAGGCGTATTGGTAGCACCGTTCCAGTACATTGATGCAAGAGGCGAACTGCCGAAAACATCCTGCATGGCCAGATCCATAATTACGGCTATTCCATTCTGATGGCACACATCCACAAAACGCTTTAATGCATCGGCCGTTCCATATACTTTGTCAGGAGCAAAAAAGAAATTAGGATTGTAGCCCCAACTGCTTGCACCTTCAAAATTACAGAATGGCAATACTTCAATTGCATTGATACCAAGCTTTTTCAAATAATTTAAAGTATCTGTAAGCGTATTCCAGCTTTGAGTAGCTACAAAGTCGCGTACCAATAATTCATAAATAACAAGGTTTCTTTTATCTGGTTTTACAAAATTATTGTCGTTCCAGGTATAAGGAGTTTTTCCTGTTTGTAACACACCGGCAAGGCTTCCTGAGGCCTGTGTTGGAAAAGCTTTTAGTCCCGGAAAATTTCCTCCCGGAATAAAAAGATCTGCATTTTTATCCAATACCAGTTCCGAATTATAATCTGCTACCTGTAGGTTGTTGTCTATAAGATATTGATAAGCATATTGGGTTCCTGACGTTAACCCTTTCAGAGTAAGCCAATATCGCAA
>JBDTEK010000077.1:0-3401 GCA_039922575.1 Ginsengibacter sp. | reverse complement strand
TTATGTAATTGCTCGAAGCTGAAGGCTGAGAGCTCAAAGCTAAAAAGAAATGATACAGCAAGAAAGCAGGTTGAATGTGGCAGATAACAGCGGGGCAAAAGAAGTATTGTGTATAAGAGTGCTTGGTAATTCCGGTCAGGATTATGCACATGTAGGAGATAAAATAGTGGTAACTGTAAAAGATGCCATACCTGCCGGTGGAATTAAAAAAGGTGCTATAAGTACAGCGGTTATTGTGCGTACTAAGAACAAACTTCGCCGTAAGGATGGTTCTTACATCAGGTTTGATGATAATGCAGTAGTACTTTTAACTGCATCTGACGAACCAAGAGGAACGCGCATTTTTGGGCCTGTTGCCCGCGAACTACGTGATAAAGGTTATATGAAGATAATTTCTCTGGCACCCGAAGTATTGTAATTATAAATTGTATCTTTGCACGCCTTTAAAAAAAAGAATTTTAAAAAGTAATTAATCAAGACAAAATATTTGTCACAATGAAGACAAGATTTAAACCGAAGTTCAACATAAAAAAAGGCGATTCAGTGGTAGTAATTACCGGTGAAGATAAAGACCTTAAGAAGCCACGCAAAGTGTTGGAAATAATAACTGAAAAGAATCGTGTGCTTGTAGAAGGTGTAAATATCGTAACTAAACATACCAAACCTTCTGCGCAAAATACAAAAGGTGGCATTATGAAGATTGAAGCGCCTGTTGCCATTTCTAATGTAATGCTTTGGGATGCTAAATCTCATAGTCATTCAAAAATCACCAGAACCAGGGTAGATGGAAAATTAGTAAGAACAGCAAAAAAATCAGGGGAGGTAATTAAATAATGAGCACAGAAAAATATACTCCGAGACTTGCAGAAAAGTACAAAAAAGAAGTTGTACCTGCTTTAATGAAAAAGTTTTCGTACAAAACAGTAATGCAGGCACCTAAACTCACCAAAGTTTGTATTAATCGTGGTGTAAATGGCGCGGTAGCAGATAAGAAATTAGTTGATATTGCAATAGATGAACTGAGCACTATCACAGGGCAGAAAGCGGTAGCTACTATGTCAAAAAAGGATATCTCAAATTTCAAACTTCGTAAAAATATGCCAATCGGGGCAAAAGTTACTTTACGCGGAGTCAATATGTACGAATTCCTGGATAGGTTGGTATCTGTTTCTCTTCCACGTGTACGCGACTTCAAAGGTATTAATGACAAATCATTTGATGGCCGCGGAAATTATACTTTGGGCGTTACAGAGCAAATCATTTTTCCTGAAATTGATATTGATAAAGTAAACAAGATTACCGGAATGGATATCACTTTTGTAACAACGGCACACAACAATGAAGAAGCATTTGAATTGTTGAAGGAATTGGGAATGCCTTTTAAAAATGTAAAAAAATAACCAATTAGCTAATTAACCAATTAGCCAATTATCAAATAAGAATTATGGCCAAAGAATCAGTAAAAGCGAGGCAAAGAAAACGTGAGAAAATGGTGGCTCAGTATGCCGACAAAAGAAAAGCATTGAAAGATGCCGGAGATTATAGAGCCCTGGATCTTCTTCCAAAAAATGCATCACCGGTTCGTCTTCACAATCGTTGCCAGCTTACAGGGCGTCCCCGTGGATACCTACGGCATTTTGGTTTGTCAAGAAATATGTTCCGCGATATGGCCCTTGAAGGGAAAATTCCCGGAGTCAAAAAAGCAAGCTGGTAAAAACCCCGTCTCCCTGAAGGGGTGATGGATATCGCATTGTAAATAATAAAATTAAAAAATTAAACAAAAACAATGGTTACTGATCCTATAGCAGATTATTTAACAAGAATACGCAACGCACAAATGGCCAGCCATCGTTTGGTGGAAATACCGGCCAGTAATTTAAAGAAACGCATCACAGAAATTTTGTATGATAAAGGGTATATTCTGAAATACAAATTTGAAGATGATTCTAAACAGGGTGTTATTAAAATAGCCTTGAAATACGATCCACAATCTAAAGTGCCGGCTATTCAAAGCCTTGAAAGAGTGAGCCGTCCGGGTTTACGTACTTATTCAAAACCACAGGAATTTAAGAGGGTAAAGAATGGGCTTGGCATCGCTATTGTCTCTACTTCTAAAGGTGTAATGACAGACAAGGAAGCAAAGGCTCAGAATGTAGGTGGTGAGGTATTGTGTAATATTTATTAAGATTTTTTGGTAAGATAATTAAGCCTGAGTCGTGGCTGAACACTACCAGTTTCATAAACAAAAATAAAAAACCGGCTATGTCAAGAATTGGAAAAAATCCCGTTGCAATTACAAAAGGTGTCAATGTAAGTGTGGGTGCAGATAATATAGTAACAGTGAAAGGGCCTAAAGGTGAATTAAAACAAGCTATTGATCGGGATATTATTGTAGAGGTCAAAGATGATCACGTCATATTTGCCCGTCCTACAGATCAGATCAGGCACAAAGCAATGCATGGTTTATATCGTTCATTGGTTCATAATATGGTGCTGGGTGTTACTGAAGGTTATTCTAAAACTTTAGAATTGGTTGGTGTGGGTTACAAAGCATCTCATCATGGAAACCTTTTAGATCTTTCTCTTGGATTTTCTCACAATATCCTGGTTGAGATACCTAAAGAACTGACTGTAACCACTGCACAGGAAAAAGGTAAAAATCCAAAAATTACTTTATCCAGTGTTGATAAGCAATTGCTGGGACAAGTTGCAGCAAAGATCCGTAGTTTACGTAAGCCTGAGCCATATAAAGGAAAGGGTATAAAATTTGAAGGCGAAATTTTACGTAGAAAAGCAGGTAAGTCAGCAGGTAAGTAACCAGGCTTTAGAAAAGAGAAATAAATAAGTAAAACGTTTTCCGCAAAATCGGAGAAATAAAATAGAATAAAAATGAGTTCAACAATAAGCGCGAGACAAAAGATACGTTATCGTATCCGCAAAAAAATAAGTGGAAGCGCTGCAAAGCCACGACTTAGTGTATTTAGAAGCAACAAGGATATTTATGTGCAGCTGATAGATGATGAAAATGGTGCTACTTTGGCTTCTGCTTCATCTCGTCAGAAAGATATAGTTGCTCAAACCGGGAACAAAGTAGAACGTAGTAAAATGGTAGGTTCGGCAATAGCAAAAAGATCTGAGGAATTGGGGATCAAAGATGTTGTTTTTGATAGAAGTGGTTATTTGTATCATGGCCGCATCAAGGCGGTTGCTGAAGGTGCAAGAGAAGGCGGATTGGTATTTTAGATTTCGGATTTACGAGTGCAGATTTAGATTTTTTCTGATTCTGCTTCACCACTGAAATCAACACATCATTAAATAAATAAAAAAAAATTGATAATAGATTCGTCAAATGCAGCAATTCGTGAAATTCTGTTTGAGTTTGAAATCTAAAATCTAAAATC
>JBDTEK010000076.1:0-4603 GCA_039922575.1 Ginsengibacter sp. | reverse complement strand
TTGGTTTATTGGTTGATTGGCAATTTGGTTTATTGGTTAATTAAAAAGTTGCCAATTGCCCAAATAGTTTTTTAGACTAAGAACGTTTGAACTATGAACTTTGAGCTTTTTGCTTCAATCTAATGATTCTCATCTTGTGAAGTACTTTCATTACTAAAAATGTAGCATCAAACTCATACCATTTCTTTGCAAAATTGGGATCGTATCTTTTAAAGTGATGATTATTTTGGAATAATTCTCCCATCAGGAAAAAACCCCAGGGTGTCGTATTTTTTGACTGATCCTTGTTATCAAAATTGGAATAACCCATTTTGTGGCCAAACCAATTAACTATAGCTCCTTGAATAGGGCCCATTAGAAAATGGATAGGGAGTAAGAGGAACCACCATAAATTGGGCGCAAAAATTACATAGAAAGCAACATATAAAGCACCAAAAATTAAGCGGGTAATTATATGATGTCCAATACTATCCAGGCGTTCCCACACCGGAAGATATTCTTTTGTAAACATCGGATCGGGTAAACTCTTTCCGGTAAGAAATCCCCGGTAAATAATAACGGTATGCAGCATCATGTGCCAGATATCTTTAAAAAAGTGAGGTGAGTGTGGATCTTTTTCTGTATCGCTATAGGCATGGTGCATACGATGCATAACGGCATAGGCACGCGGAACTAAAAATGAGGATCCTTGTGTAAACCAGGTCATAAAATAGAAAATTTTTTCCCATTTTTTAGAAACTGTGTACATTTGATGAGATGCGAAACGATGTAGAAAAAAAGAATGAAAAAATAAAGAAAAGAACCAGTGGCAAAAAAAGAAAATTAAAATCGCGGTCATTAAACTAATTTAAAAAAAAGTAAGAAACGGGTAAAGTAAATTCAAAAAAAATTGATAATATAATAATTGTACTGATTTTTAACTTTTTAATGAGTTGAAAATAATTTTCCCAGGCTTCTTCAATCATTTATATTCAATATTCATTTATTTTATTCTCCTTCTAACTTCACTCTTCTTAATTCTAATAGATTAAGGCTATTGGGCACAAAGTTTTTTACATAAGGCTGTACCAACCTGATAACCATATCGTACCACAAAGGAACTACCGGCGCATCTTTGATCATAACCTGATCTGCTCTACGGTAGATTATCCATCTCAAAGAATCGTTTTTTTCTGCAAGCGCCTCTTCATAGAGCTGGTCAAATTGTGGGTTTTTATACCTTGTATAATTAGGAGGCGCAGGGTTTTTCCCGTAAAAAACACTCAAGAAATTTTCTGCATCAGGATAATCTGCGATCCAGCTTCCTCTAAAAAATAGGGCTTCTGATTTTGCAGTTTGTTCCAGTAACAAACTTTTTTGGATGATTTCCACATCTATGTTGATACCGATCTGCCGCAATTCATTTGCGATAAAACTGGCAAGATCTCCGTAAATGGGAACCGTTAATAATTTTATTGAAGGTAACCCGACGCCATTGGGATAACCCGCTTCTTTCAGTAATTGCAACGCTTTTCCAACATCATAACGGTAACCCTTAACCGCAGATGAATCAAAAGACGGAAAACCTGCAGGGATAAAGCCACTTTCTGCCGGGGTACCGATAGAATTTCGGATGTACATCATCATTTTTTGACGATTGAAACCATAATTAATGGCCTGCCTTATTCTTACATCGCGTAAAGGTGATTTTTTAACTATGGGAAGAGTAGTATCTTCTAAAATTCCGAGGTACTCTGTAGTGAGGTAAGGATGTTTTACCAATACAATTTTATTTTTCCATTCAGGGCGTAATGCGCCGCTTTTGGTAATCACTTCATCTTTGAAGGAAGGGTCAATATCGTTTATAAAATCGAGGCGTTTTTGTTGAAATTCCAGAAATTCTGTTGCTTTGTTTTCAAGAAAAGTAATTTTAATTCCATCGAGATATGGAAGTCGGGTGCCGGTAGTATCTTTTTCAAAATAGGTTGGATTTTTTTTGAGTATCAATGCCTGCCCTTCATCCCACGCCACAAATTAAAAAGGCCCGGTTCCACAAGGATGGCGCCGAAAATCTTTGCCATACTTATCTACCACTTCTTTCGGCACTATTGAACAATATTGCATACTCATGACACCCAAAATTGGATGGAAAGGAATCAATAATTTTAGCTGAAATGTAGTATCATTGATGGCTTTGAAAGGCTGAACGGTATCTACCCGGCCATTAAATATCCATGCGCCGCTGCTGGCGGTATTTTTATCCATAATTCTTTCAAAACTATATACAACATCCTGCGATGTCATCTTACGGCCCTTACCATTTGGAAAGGCATCATTATTTTGAAAATAAACATCATCCCTCAAATGAAATATGAAAGTGAGATTGTCTGCGGATATATCCCAACTTTTTGCCAGCGATGGAACAATATTGAGATGATCGTCTGTCTGTACCAGCGTATTATAAATTTGGTGCACAGCCCACATAATTGACTGGTTTTTTGCAAATGCCGGATCAAGTGTTGCGATGCCTGATTGCTCATTATAATGAAAAATATTTTTCACATTTTCGTGATGATTGCATGAAGCAAATAAAAACATCATTGACGTGCAAAAGAAAATTATCTTTCCTTTTATAATATTGGTGAAATAAATGGATAATTGTTTTTTTAACTTCATCTTTTGCTTTAAAAAAATAAATTTAGTAAATGAAAAAGATAGTTGCACTATTTAGTTTGATGTTTTTTGTTTTTGTGTTTTCCTTCGCGCAACCTTTCTCGCATGCGGATACATTGCGTGGAAGCAACGGCCCGGGAAGAGTATGGTGGGATGCTACCCATTATGATCTTCATGTAAAGTTTAGTATTCCGGACAGCACTATTTCAGGATATAATATGATCAGTTTTACAGAATTGAGCCCAAACCATGTTGGGTATTTTCAGATTGATTTGCAGGAACCTTTGATAATAGATTCTGTTATTTTAGATTCTGAAGATGTAAACAGGATAGACATTTCAAGTTCGGCTAATAAAAATCCCGGAAGAAGGAAATTGGATTTTACCCGCGATGGCAATGCCTCGTATGCGTATTTGGAAAAATTTAATCCTGATAGTACAAACATTGAACAACCTTCTGTTTTAATTCGGCCATCTTTAATTGGAAAGACTGGAAAACTGATCGTATATTATCATGGCAAGCCTCACGTAGCTAAAAAGGCGCCATGGGATGGGGGCGTAGTATGGTCAAAAGACAAAGCCGGAAATCCATGGATAGCCGTTGCCTGCCAGGGTTTGGGCGCCAGTATATGGTATCCGTGCAAAGATTACCAGGGAGATGAGCCCGATAGCGCATCAATGCATTTTACAGCACTTTCAGATTTGATAACAGTGAGCAACGGGCGATTGAGAAACACAAAAGATAATGGTGATGGAACCAGCACTTACACATGGGCGGTAGTAAATCCGATTAATAATTACGACATCTCGCCATACATCGGAAAATATGTTCATTGGGGACAAATTTATAAAGGAGAAAAAGGAAATCTCACTATGGATTATTGGGTGCTCGATTCAAACCTTGCCAAATCAAAAGTGCAATTTAAAGACGCGGAAAGAATGATGAAAGCATTTGAATATTGGTTTGGCCCTTATCCATTTTATGAAGATGGTTATAAATTAGTAGATGCTCCTTATCTTGGAATGGAACATCAGAGTGCGATAGGATATGGGAATGGATATATTAATGGATATGCGGGAAGAGACCTATCCGGTACAGGTTGGGGTATGAAATGGGATTTTATTATTGTTCATGAGAGCGGGCATGAATGGTTTGGCAATAATATTACTTCAAAAGATATTGCTGATATGTGGGTACATGAAGGATTTACCAATTACGGTGAAACACTTTTTACAGAATATTATTATGGCAAAAAAGCAGCAACAGATTATATCGTTGGCATCAGAAAGGCGATCAGAAATGATAAGCCGATCATTGGATATTATGGTGTAAATAATGAAGGCAGCGGCGATATGTATTACAAAGCGGGTAATATGATTCATGCCATCAGGCAAATCATCAACGATGATGAAAAGTTTAGAAATATTTTAAGAGGATTGAATGAAACATTTTATCATCAAACGGTAACAGGTAAGCAAATAGAAGATTATATCAATAAAAAATCCGGCATCGATTTTTCAAAAGTTTTTGAGCAATATTTAGCAACCACAAAAATTCCTGTTTTGGAATATAAATCCATAAAAAAGAGGATTTATTATCGTTGGGTAAATTGTGTAGATGGTTTTAATATGCCTTTAAAAATTTATAATAATAATGGGAAACTTATCTTTATTTATCCTAATCAAAAATTTCAAGTTGCCCCAAAGGGATTGAAAAAAATAAAAGTGGATGAAAATTTTTATGTGATGAATAAAGAAATTAAAGAAGGCTGATATTTGAATATTCCACCCGGAGAATTTTGTCAGGATTAACATGTTTAGAAGCTTACATAATCTCTTTACCCATGATCTTATCATTCGGGCCTATATCTTAAACGATCTTCAAATAGACTTTTTACAATAGTTGTGAGCGCACTTTAAAAGCGCAAATAAAGTATATCATTTTTTGTATG
>JBDTEK010000075.1:0-4129 GCA_039922575.1 Ginsengibacter sp. | reverse complement strand
TGTTTTGGTTTAATCTATCCTCATTACATTTTAATGATGATAGTATAAATAAGGGTATCTATTTTTGTTGTTTAAAATTTTAAAAATATAAAACGTGTGGATATGCTTACAACCAATGATGTAGCCAAAGTGTACGATACTATACTCAGTATCCCTGGCATGAACGAAGCAGTGAAGATTGACATGAAAATCTCACGCAAAAATGTATTACTCCTGAACAGCGTTATTAAGCGGGGGTTAAATACAAAGGACGATGATAAATCAATAAACTTGCTTGCAAGCGTCCCTCCCGAAACATTAGAGGAATTGCGTGCCTTTGCAGATGATTGTCTAACAAAAGCCGGGCTGACAGAACTTAGTGAAAAATTAAATTCTTTAAGTGCAGGAAAGTAAACTGAGAAGGATTTTCATGTATCGTATTGCTTGATTTTTTTCAAAATTGTTGGTAACTATTTAATTTCCACTTAATTTTTTCATACAGTTGATAAGGTCGTAAGAAGAATTGTTAGAACAAGAAAATTTATGAAAGAGTATAGGGTCGGAAAGTTAGAAATGAACTTCAGCAAAGGCAGCCGGATAAAAAGAAGTGTAGATAGCTTTATCGTCTCTTCTCCAATCTCCAGCCATCATCGTATAAAGCAAAATAGGCTTTATTGGTTCCAGGCTTATTATAATTTCTCCTGGTTAAAGCTGCGAAGTCACTTATATTTTTATAAGCAGTTGTATATTCAGCTATAGCACGTTTGCCTCCTTCGCTTGTTTGAATACCTGTAACATCTACCAGTTCTTCATCTGCTATTTTTACTTTTTGAATCAAACTCTTTTTATCTTCTTCAGGAGTAGGCAATAAATACGGCTTTGCTTTGTCAGTAAATTCAATTATTGGCTTTCCTATATCTCCAAGCTTTAGCGTACGGTGAACCGTTACCAGCCCTTTTTCTTCTAACCCAGCATCAAGTACCTTTTTTGCATATACAGGATCGCCGCAAAAAAGATCATAATCAACTACTTTAGGATATTTCATTTCTTGTTTTATTATTTTTGAAGCCTCCTCCCTGCTTAATTCCTTTGACGAGCATCCCGTGAATAAGCCTACGATTATAATTATTGTGATCAGTTTTTCCATTACAAAAAAGTTTAGTGGATTACCAAAAATGTTTATGGATGCGATACAAAATAAAGAAAATTATGTATAATTTTTGTTTGATTTTAAAATAATTTCTCCAAAATTTTAAATCAAAAAGATTTTATATCCTTAATCAATATTATCGAAGTCTTTCGCACTTATAATAATGAAAGTGGATAAGAAATTTTATTTTTCAAACAAAAAAGGAGCTTAAAGCAGCCCCTCATCAGCAAATGAATAGTACCCTTCGCTGGTAATTATTATGTGATCTGCTACTTTAATATCGTGAAACTTTGCGGCTTCTTTTATTTTGTAAGTCAATTGTTCATCTGCAGCACTCGGAGTCAAATTTCCACTCGGATGATTGTGTGAAAGAATAATTGTTACAGCCAAAGATTTAATCGCTGCTGCCAGTACCAATCTTGGGTCAACTATAGTTGCGGAAATACCTCCTGAAGAAGCTTTATAGACACCAATTACCCTGGCTGCACGGTTAAGTAATAGAACTGTAAATTCTTCGAGCATATCAATTTTATTTTCATTCCATATTTGTTTTAAAAGATTATAACATTCTTTTGATGTTCTTATTTGTGGTCTTTCAGAAGCCTTTACTTTGCTCTTGTATACAAGTTCTACTTCTGCAACTTTACACCAATCAGGTTGATTAATCATTGTCTGTTCCATAAATAAATTTTTTAAAGTTTTATAAATTAATTATAGAACCCGCGCCGTATTCAGGTGATAAAAGCCATGAAGCAACGGAATAAATAGCGAAGCGGTTTATGCCGGAATTTCATGTGCTTTTCAAAAGCCTGAGTACGACCTTTGTGGTAGAATTAATGAAAAAAAATCTCGAACAATTTCTATCAGTTCTTTAAATAAAATTCTATTAACTTAACATTACTATCTCTTTCTCTTACAATATTCAAAATTCCGTACCTCAGTTTCTTTTTAACCTTTAAAATGTTTTTTTGAAATAGCTCTATTTTTCAATTATTATTTCTTCAATCACTTCTCTTTACGTTTTTAAATCAGCCTTGCTTTAAATAGCTTTATTCAATTTAAGAAGTCAAAGTATTCTGCTTTTAAGCGAATGACTGAGAGCAGCCATCAGTGAAATGAGCCTTTGCACAACAACCATGTGTCAGCCTTTTAAAGATAAGCTTTGCGAAAGAGGATAAAGGCTGCCATGGCTGTTTGAAGCGATGGGATAGCGAATGGAAATGATAAAACTGCATCGAAGGAAAGAAGGGGAAAAGCTGGATACACAATGTCTTTTCAAGCACCTCTTCCTGAAGAATGAAGGATGTGGTGCGGAGTGTCTTTATATTTACAATATCTTGTATTGTGGTTGGATAGGAACGAGCCAATCTCAATACAACAATTACTTTTGCAGAGAGCAGATCTTCCGGCAAATATTTCAGGCGCGTTAAAGAATGAAGACGGAAGTACTGATCTATCTTTAGTATTTATCTGGTTATCTTATGAATTTTTCGATTGTTCCTTTTGATATTCGGAGAAGTCTCTGCGAAACTTACTCAAATTTTCAAAGAATTCAATAACAGCAAAAATTTACTTGTCATTATTATTTATTTTTACAAAGTCATCATTTTCTAAACTTTAAAGATTTCCCCCTTTTCCTTTAAATTTACTTTCAAATAGCTGCATGCCCACAAAAGAAGAATCTTATTCACAAATCGCCTCATTGGTAGAAAGATTCCAGGAACAATTGCCCTCTTATAAAAAAAGCGAGTATAACGAAGCACTCACCCGTAAAGACTTTATTGACCCGTTTTTTCAGGCATTAGGTTGGGATATGAACAATTCGAATGGATATGCAGAGGCCTACCGTGAAGTGATACATGAAGATAAATTGAAAATAGGTAGTGCTACCAAAGCTCCGGATTATTCTTTCAGGTTGCCGGGTGGCAAACGATTATTTTTTGTAGAAGCAAAAAAGCCAAGCGTTTACATTAAAGATGAAATATTACCTGCCTACCAGGTACGGCGCTACGCATGGAGCGCCAAACTTCCTGTTTCTATTCTTACCGATTTTGAAGAGTTCTCGGTTTATGACTGCAAGAAGAAACCCAACATCGCTGACAAAGCAAGCGCGAGCCGTATTAAATACATTACCTACAAAGATTATCTCCCGGAGTTTGATTTTATCTGGAATAATTTCAGCAAAGAAAAAGTACTGAAAGGAGGCTTTGATAAATATGTACAGAACGACAGCAACAAGAAAGGCACTTCTACGGTTGACAAAGAATTCCTGGTTTCGCTGGACGAATGGCGCAAACAACTGGCGCAGAATGTAGCGCTCAGAAATACCAGCCTGAATGAAGATGAAATTAATTTCACCGTTCAGCAAACGCTTGACAGGCTTATTTTTTTACGCATTGCTGAAGACCGTGGTGTGGAAGAATATGGGAGATTGAAGAAAAGCCTCACTCCTGTCAACTCTCCAAAAGGAGAGGAGGGAAGAAGTTATTATCAAAACCTCTTTCAATATTTTAAAGAAGCAGATAGTAAATACAATAGTGGCCTTTTTGATTTTAAGAAAGATAAAACGAGCGTTGGAATTGTACTGGACAATAAAATAATCAAAAACATTCTTAACGAATTATACTATCCTGTCAGCCCTTATGAATTCAGTGTGTTGAGCGTGGAAATATTAGGTAGCGCTTATGAACAGTTTTTGGGCAAACAAATAAGGCTTACCGTATCGCACAAAGCTGTGATAGAAGAAAAACCGGAAGTGCGCAAAGCAGGCGGCGTTTATTATACACCGGAATATATTGTAGAATACATTGTAAAAAATACCGTTGGCAAATTAGCAGAAGGCAAAACACCGGAAGAAATAGCAAAGCTGAAAATTGTTGACCCGGCTTGTGGAAGCGGAAGCTTTTTGATTGGAGCGTATCAATATTTATTAAAGTACCACCAGGAATATTACCATCCGAAGTTTGAAGAACTAACCAACATCGCCGGAAGCAGCGAACA
>JBDTEK010000074.1:0-10622 GCA_039922575.1 Ginsengibacter sp. | reverse complement strand
GGCTAAAACTAATTGAAAAGTTTTTTCTTTAACCAAAATCTTCTAAAATGAAAAAGTACATTTTGATCTTTCTCGCATTATCTGCCATTATTTTATCGTGTAAAAATAAGGAGGGAAATAAAATTATGGCCAACGGCACAAGCAGTATTCAATTGCCTTATGAAGCAATGTTTACGACTGAGTTTAATAATAATGTCTCCGACTCGGATTTGTTATTGGTTTTGAACTCTTACAAATATTGGGAAAACGGAGACGTGAAAGGGCTGCGTTCTACAATGGGTGACAGCATGGATGTAAACGGTGCAGATGGGTTTAAATTCAAAGGCCTTACAGATTCTCTTATGAAATACTGGCAAGCTTCAAGAGACAGCCTAAGCTCAGTAAAAATTAGCATGGATGTATGGTTGAAAAATCATGCTTTAAAAGACAGCAGCAATTTTATAAATGTATGGTACAAGGAAATTGATACCTATAAATCAGGTAAAATAGACTCTGCGAATTATGAGGATGACAATGCCGTAAAAGACGGAAAGATTGTTTGGTATTCGTCACATAAGCAGATTCTAAAATAATTTCTAATTCGTGTTAAGACGCTCCGCCTGTTAAAATAGCAGGCGTTTTTTTTTGTTTAATTGTTTGCAAAAATGATGCTGAAGTAAAATAGTAATTAGCATATTCTTTCTCCGTGCTGGAATGAAGAGAAACTACAAACTAACACGCCTATAAACCAGAACAAATAAATTGCAGATTAAAATTCACTGATGGAAAATAAATAAACCTGGTATTTTAGTTGGATGGATTTTGATTGAAGATTAAAGAGGAATTAAGTGAGGCATGGCAGTAAAATTTCCCACCTATAAAGTATTGTATTTTGATGTATTTTAAGAAAGTTACGTCATCTAAAATCCCTTACAAACTAGTCACAGTCGTTGAAGTATTTTTTGAACTTTCTGAACCAAAAAGTGCCCTGCTGGTTTCTTCCTTAATGTATTTTAATAGTATGCCGCTTATAAATAATCCTCCGATTATGATGAGTCCTATAAAAAAACCAATTGTGCCGAAAATAGCGGGAGATTTATGTGTGACATTATAAGGAGGTTCCGGTTTGTCAAGCAATTTAATTACCGGCGTGGCTTTTTGCAATTTATAAGAAGCATTTTGCTGATTAGCCACTGCTGTGGCATATTGCTGACGGATCATTTGCTTATCGGCTATCAGATTTTCAGTTGGTACTCTGAATTCAAGTTTATTAGTATTGGTAAACATGGTTGTTTTATCCAGATCAATTAATTTCTTATCTTTCGAATTCATCACACTTCTGAGAGAATCCACTTTACTGGTTGCAAACTCAAAATCCGTTTTTGCCTTTTCTCTTTTCAGATCTATATAAAATGTAGAAATTTTATTAATAAATCCATAGCTGATAATTCTCACTAATTCCGGGCTGCGCCCTGTATAAGAAAGTATAAAGCTTCCATTTTTATTAATAGTGGCAGATAGGCCACCCTTTAAAACATTTGCCGCCCAGGTAATTAATGCATATTCGTTTGTGGGCATTTTTAGTTCCGGCTCCATAAAACCGCGATGAGCATTTATATTGGCTACCAGCAATTCTGCTATTGTTTTATTTCCCAGTTCCGGCACTCTTATGGCAGCAACCTCTTCCCTAGTAGTGCGGCTTTGTGCCAGCTCTATAATATTAATTGATGCTTCATCGGTAAAATTTTTAGCATCTCCTCCTGAGCCACCACCCATCAAAGCGCTTAACACAGAAGTGCTGCTATTATCTGCGCCACCGGTTAAAGGAAAAATAGTAGCAGTGGAAGTATAAGTAACAGGTGTTTGCAGTGCATAAAATACCATGGCTCCTCCGCTTATGATACCGGCCAAAATAATAATATACCATGTTTTTTTTAACCGG
The DNA here is from genome assembly GCA_039922575.1 of Ginsengibacter sp. Lineage (GTDB taxonomy): Bacteria > Bacteroidota > Bacteroidia > Chitinophagales > Chitinophagaceae > Ginsengibacter. The sequence goes on along the minus strand of JBDTEK010000074.1, from coordinate 8,701 downwards.
TTAAATAATGCGGTTGTTAATTCCTGTGTGGTCATAATTATTTTACTCTGGTTAATAAATAAGCAACAAATATCGGAATGGCGGTTACTAAAGTCTGCGTGGCAAAACCTGCGATCACTTTACTTTGAGGCTTCGTAGGAACCATTACAAAACTGCCTTCGTCAACCTTAGGATAAAAGTGAAAAAATCCGAAGTTACGTGTACGCTTACTCTTACCGTTTGCATAAGTAACATATATTCTGCTTCGCCATGGCCTCTCGCCAAAACCTCCTGCTTTATCAATATAATATCCAAGGTTGCTGTGCTCTTTATCAAAATACATTTTTAATTGAGATTGTACGGCCCCTTTGATGGTTACCACCGGGTTTATTTCCGGAATAAAAATGACATCGCCTTCCTGTAATACTACGTCGTATTTAGAATCATGGAATTTCATTGCTTTAACCAAGTCAATACTGATAGGCTCAGCCGGATTAAACATTACGCTGTCAATTATATTGCCGCTGGTATCTTTTATATAACGGGTGCGGAACTTGTTAAATAAAGGATTTGCCCTGGAAGAAGTGTCTTTCATTCTATATAAAATGCCTCCCTGAGCATCAGAATTTATTTTAAGGCCACCAGCTCTGTCTATAAATGAGGAAAGCCGTTCATCTGGCCTTAATTTGGGATAGATTCCGGGATATAAAAACTGGCCTTCGAGTTTAATATTTTGTTGCAGTTGAAACGAAGGATTTTTTCTTACAAAAACCTGGTCATAAGGTTTTAGCATTACATTTTCTGTTACTGAATCTACTTCAAGGTTGCTATTAACAGAGTAACTTTTTAAGGTAGTTTTGGTAGGATGTAAGCCCTTCCTGGCTGAATCTACGTTAACTACACTGGAAACCATAATACTTCCGTATTCGGCAGAAGGTTTTAAACCGTTGGCGAAATATAAAAGATCTTTTAATGTCATGCCCCCATATTTTTGATATGTGCCCGGTTTGCGAACTTCACCTTCTATTGAAATATATTGTTTGTCAAGAAATTGGTTTTTATTAAAAACTTCAATGATGTCATTCGCTTCTATGGGAATATTATACCTGCTGTTTAAATTTTTATTTAAATCTGTTAAGTTTACATCTATTTTATCAGATTTTAAACTATTAGAATCACCCGCGCCCTTGAAAACATAAGCGCGGTCAAGGTATGAGTTAGGAGTAATGCCACCCGCCCTGTTAATGAGATCAAATAAACGATCGCCTTTTCTGACCTCATACACATTTGGATAAGCCACCTCACCCTTAACGATTACTTTATTACTAAGGCCTTGATTTATCAGATTCACTATTACCATATCCCCGTCTTTTAAAGGCTCATCGATAGTTTCCCCATTAGCCTTTAAACCAACTGCATTCAGGTTAATTGTTTTAATAGTTTGCTTTTCATCTTCATTTCTAATAATAACACCACCGGAGGCATAGGCATCTGAAGTGAAACCACCGGTATATCTCAACAAATCATGTACTCCCTCATTTCTTTTTAACTGGTAATACATTGGCCTCTTAAACTGGCCGCTTGCTAAAACTTTTTTATCATAAAAAGGCACTATTACAAAGTCATTATTTTCAAGATAAAGATGTTTGCCGAAATCTCCGGTATTCAAATATTTGTAAACGTCTACTGAATCTATGATCTTTCCATTTCTTGAAATAAGAATGTTTCTTAAATTACCAAATTCAGTAACGCCGCCAGCGAGAGCCACCACATTTAAAGCATTGGTAAACGCTGAAACCACTACCGGACCTGGGTCTTCTACATTGCCAGATACCTGCACTACTATGGAACGTGGTTGCCCAAGCGTGATTGATACGTTAGTAGATGAAGGAACGACCTTCTTAAAACGGTCGTAAATTAATGCACGCGCATTAGAAAAAGTTAACCCCTGGACTGTAATTTTTCCTAACCCTTGCGGGAAAATAGAACCATCACGCGCCACAATATAATCCTGCTCAAAATCGGCTCCTCCCCAAAGTGAAACAATGATGTGATCGCCTACGCCTATGGGATAATCTTCCGGCGGTGTAGATAATTGAGTAAGTTCCAATATTTGGGTATTATGAAAAAGGTCGCTTCCATAAACAGACCTGGGATCAAACACTTTTTTTTTGAAATTATCTTTTTGAGTGCTGTCTCTTGCTATGATGTTTTTTTTACCTACTTCAGAAAGCCCTTTATGTATGTCTTCTCCTGATTTTGTTTTCTGTTGGTTATAATCTTTGAGATAATCCTGTAACTCTGATGGAGATGCATTTTTCAACGCATTGGGATCTATGGGAAGGTCAGGTACCTCAGTAGGAACCTGGGCATAAACAGTATTTTTGGAAAATAGAAAAACAAAGGCTGTAAAAAATATCAGAATAAAATATTTTCTACAGCAGGTTCCTGTTTTAAAAAAATTCATTTGGATAGGGGTTAATATATATTATTTTTAAAAACGTGCAAATATACCATTTTATTTGAGTGGCTTCTTCAATGCCTCATTGAATTGTAGCCAAATCTCTTTAACAATTTCCGAAGCGGGTTTTATCTCTTTAATTAAGGCGCTTACCTGGCCTATTTGTAATTCACCTTCATATAGATCACCTTCAAACATACCTTTTTTTGTGCGCCATTTTCCTAAAATATTCTCTAAATCTTTTAAAGTTGCATTATTTTTCTCTGATAATTTTATCTCATCATAAAAATGATTTTTCATTAATCGCACAGGCGATAGCTCTTTTAGACTGAGCATGGTGTCTCCTTCAGCAGAATTAACGATCGCATTTTTGAAATTGATATGGGAAGATGCTTCATTACTAGCGACGAATCTGCTGCCAATTTGTACACCTTCTGCGCCTAATATCATATTCGCCAACATTTGTCTTCCTGTCGCAATTCCGCCGGCAGCTATTACAGGGATGGAGACCGCGGAGCATATTAATGGAACCAAAACCAAAGTGGTGGTTTCTTCTCTTCCGTTATGGCCTCCGGCTTCAAAGCCTTCAGCAATTACGGCATCACATCCTGCCTTTTCGGCCTTTTGTGCAAAGCGGCTGCTGCTTACTACATGTAATACTTTAATGCCTTCTTTTTGAAAAAGTGCAGTGTTGTTGGCGGGATTTCCTGCCGAAGTAATGACAATCTTAATCTTATTTCTTAAAACAACTTCTATGTGCGATTCGATATCAATGTATAGTAACGGAAGATTCACTGCAAAAGGCTTATCGGTTGCTTCTTTACATTTTTTAATATGATAATCAAGGGTGTCCGCAGACATACTTCCTGCGCCAATCACCCCAAGTGCACCTGCATTGCTGGCGGCGCTGGCCAGGCGCCAGCCGCTTGCCCACACCATACCTGCCTGAATGATAGGGTATTTGATATTTAAAAGTTGGGTTATGCGGTTAGAGAACATAATTAGCTTATTGGTTAATTAGCTGATCCGGCTAATTATTATCCTAAATCAATTTCAGTATTATCACCTATGTTGAGAGAGCGGGTTTCGCCAATGATCTCTGTATCGTTTCCGATAAGGGAATCATCCAGCATCACATCATATAATTTAGAAAAAGAGCCTATTATAGATGCTTTAATAATTGAAGAATGTACAATGGTATTTTCTCCAACGGCTACATGTGGGCCAATGATTGAGTTTTTTATATCGCAACCTTCAGCGATACTTACAGGCGGAATGAAAATAGTATTTTCAAATTTGTTGGATTCAGAAATAGTTCCTCCAAATTTTTGGAGTAAAATAGAATTGGACTGCAAAAGAGATTCTTTTCTGCCGCAATCAAACCAGTTTTCTACTTTGTAAGATTTAAACCTGGAACCACCGGTAATCATACATTCTAATGCATCAGTAAGATTAAATTCGTTGTGGCTTTTAATGTCGTTATTGATGATCTTAGAAAGGCATTCAAAAAGCAATGCCGTATCTTTTATTTTGTATAACCCCACTAGCGCCATGTTTGATTTTGGAATAAAAGGTTTTTCAACTACGCGGTTGATAAAGCCGTCTTCATCAATTTCAGCCACTCCGAAATTTCGGGGATCATCCACTTTTTTTACGCCCAGCATAGACCATTCCGATGCAAGCATTTCTTTAATATTATATTCACAAATAGTATCGCCTAATGCAATAAAAACCTCATCATCACCAATGATATCGTGTGCCAGAATGATTGCATGAGCTGTTCCTTTTCTTTCATTCTGATAAATAAAATGACAGGTTAATTGTGGATATTTCGCTTTAATATAGTCCTGAATTTTTTCACCTAAATAGCCAACGATAAATACAAATTCATTGATGCCGGCTTCATGCAACTGATCTACATTAATGCTCAGGATAGTTTTGCCTGCCAATGGGATCAATGCTTTTGGCTGAGTGTATGTGTGTGGCCGCAGCTTTGTGCCTGCGCCTGCTACAGGAATAATGGCCTTCATTTTTTCATAAATTTATTGAACTTATTCCTCTAAAAAGGGAGGTGAATATAGTTAATTTATTTGAGCAGCAATAATTGAATGATGGAGATAAGGGGGGAATTCGGGAAGAAAAATTACTTATATGCTATAATTATTAACTGGAAGCAGATTTAGAACCCTCACTACTGATATTGTTTTTCATTTTACCATCGCAGGAGAAAGAGAGCAATTATTTAATTTGAAAAACTAACTAATTTATCTCTTTTTAATATAATTTTTCTAATGCCATAGGAAGCCGATTTTGTAACTTCTGATTTTAATCGGAAGCGAAGATCGCAATGAAGAAAAATTCCCGGGTTAAAGCTTCCAGTAACCTATCTCTTTGAAATAAGAATCAGTCGACATTATCATCTTGCATCTTTTTTGTACGTTTGCGTAAAGTTTATAATATGCAAAGAGATAAAGTAGTTTTTGATATCATTAATAAAGAATTGAACCGTCAGCGCGAAGGAATTGAACTAATTGCTTCAGAAAATTTCACTTCACTTCAGGTTATTCAGGCGATGGGAAGTGTGCTAACCAATAAATATGCTGAGGGCTATCCGGGGAAAAGGTATTATGGCGGATGCGAATTTGTAGATGAATCTGAACAACTTGCAATTGATAGGTTAAAACAGATTTTTAAATGCGAATATGCCAATGTGCAACCACATAGTGGTGCACAGGCGAATTTTGCGGTAATGTTTGCTGTTTTGAAGCCAGGCGATAAAATTTTAGGACTTGATCTTAGTATGGGCGGACATCTGACTCACGGTTCACCGGTAAATTTTTCCGGTAAATTATATGAGCCTCATTTTTATGGAGTAAAAAAAGAAACAGGATTGATTGATTATGAAATGCTTGAACAAAAAGCAAGGGAAGTAAAACCAAAAATGATCATTTGCGGGGCATCTGCGTATAGCCGTGATTGGGATTATGAACGTATCAGAAAAGTAGCTGATGAAGTGGGTGCATTTGTTTTTTGCGATATGGCACATCCCGCCGCTTTAATAGCAAAAGGATTGTTGAATTCACCGTTTGAACATTGTCATTTTGTAACCTCTACCACCCATAAGACTTTGCGTGGGCCTCGCGGTGGAATTATTATGATGGGAAAAGATTTTGAAAACCCATTTGGTTTAAAAACTCCAAAAGGAGAAACAAGAATGATGAGTCACGTAATAGATATGGCTGTTTTTCCAGGCATACAAGGAGGCCCGCTGGAACATATAATAGCTGCCAAAGCAATTTCTTTTGGCGAAATACTGACGGATGAATTTACTGCGTATGCAAAGCAAATACAAGTAAATGCCCGGGTTATGGCAAAAGCTTTTAATGCAAAGGGATATGATATAATTAGCAACGGAACAGACAATCACCTGATGCTTATAGACCTTCGTAATAAAAATATTACCGGAAAGAAAGCACAGGAAACACTTGATAAGGCAAGCATTACTCTTAATAAAAACGCGGTTCCTTTTGATGACAAAAGCCCTTTTGTAACATCAGGCATAAGGGTAGGTGTACCCGCAGTAACCACAAGAGGCATGAAAGAAAATGACATGCAGGCTGTGGTAGATATGGTAGATAGAGTTTTGATGAATTTAGATGATGAAAAAACAATTGGCTCTGTAAAAAATGAGGTGAAGGAAATGATGAAAAGGTTTCCGTTGTATCCGGAATTGGGGTGAGAAATACAAATTTTATTTTAAAGATAATCCAGTCACGATAGTGGCAAGAATTCAGTCAAAAGTATTCATGGTATTTGATTTCAGGGGATAGCAAATGAAAACATTAAAATGTTTCATACTACTTTTTTTGAAATGAATGATTTGTTCTGCCGTAAAACGAAGCAAAATCATTATTTTTTTCTGACTTAACTTTCCGAAGCTTCTGCAAAACTTTAGCCGGTTGAATTGCGGAAGTTAATTGGAATCGGTTCAATCTAATTTGATAACAAGCCCTAACATCTCTTTGATACATTAAAATTCTATATCATTAAAAATGTAGTATCACAAAGAAAGTAAAATATAAATGAAGCTTTTTGATAATATCTTCGATAAAATTATTACCTATTTTTAAACCATACCCTTTACTTTCGTAGTATAATTTTTTTTTTATGATACAGCGTATACAAACTATCTGGATGATACTGGCAGCCATTGCGGTTTTTCTTACGATTAAGTTTTCATTTTATAGTGGTACGTTGGCCGTAGATAATACCTATCATTCGTTAACGGCATCAGATAATTTTTTATTATTGATACTTTCCAGTGCGTTGGGTACGTGTATTATGATCAATATTTTTTTATTCAAACAAAGAAGTATCCAATTTAGAATTATCATAATTGCTATTCTTGCGGAGTGCATTGTTATTTTTATGTACATCAACGAAACCAATAAATTTTCCGCAGGAAATTTTAGTCTTTGGTCTGCACTGCACATTCTAATAATTGTGTTCCTTATTTCAGCCGCACGGGGAATTTATAAAGATTCTAAATTGATTAAAGAGAGTAACAGGCTGAGGTAAGGATTTAAAAGTATCAATTAGAAGGTTTCAAGTATAAAGAGAGTACACGTCTTGATCTTGATATTTACATCTTGTTTCTAACTTCAAATATACTTTCCCGTCCAACTTTCCTTCACTTTTTTCAAACCTTCAGGCACGCCTGCATACACTAAATTTCCACCCTCGTCACCTGCTTCCGGGCCAAGATCTATCACCCAGTCAGCAGATTTTATTACGTCGGTATTGTGTTCTATTACAATAATTGAATGGCCTTGTTCGATGAGAGCATTAAAAGATTTCAGCAGTTTTTTAATATCATGAAAATGCAATCCCGTAGTAGGTTCATCGAAAATGAAAAGAATGTTTCCCTGGCCTCTTCCTTTGCCAAGAAACGAGGCGAGCTTAACGCGCTGAGCTTCACCACCTGAGAGTGTATCAGATGATTGGCCTAATTTAATATAACCCAACCCTACATCACTCAGAGGTTGAATCTTTTTAGAAATGATTTCGCCTGAGATTTCATTTTTTTTGCCGGAAGATTTCTCTTTTGCAAAAAAAGCGATTGCTTCATCCACACTCATTTCCAATACATCATAGATGCTTTTTCCGTCGTATTTTACCTCAAGCACTTCCTCTTTAAATCTTTTACCACCGCATACTTCGCAGGTAAGATGTACGTCGGCAAGAAATTGCATTTCCACTACCTGTTCACCTTCTCCTTTGCATGCATCACATCTGCCGCCATCTACATTAAATGAAAAATGCTTAGGCAAATAACCCCGTATTTTACTTAATGGTTGTTTGCTGAATATTTCCCTTATTTCATCGTATGCTTTAATGTAAGTTACCGGGTTGCTTCGCGATGATTTCCCGATAGGATTCTGATCTATCATTTCTACCTGCGAAATAAAATCTAAATCTCCTGATATTCCTTTATTCAATCCAACAGTTTCCGCATATTCATCCTTTAATTTTTTCAGAGCCGGATATAATATCTGTTTTACCAAAGTTGTTTTACCGCTTCCGCTCACTCCGGATATTACGCACAGCACATTCAGCGGAAAAACCACGTCAATGCTTTTCAAATTATTTTGTAAGGCTCCTTCTATTTTTATGAAACGGTTCCACGTGCGAATATGTTTTGGTGGATCAATCGTTAATTCTCCTTTCAGGTACTTTCCCGTAAGGCTTTTAGGGTTTTTAATGATAGAATTATAATTTCCTTCTGCAATAACTTCTCCACCCAAATGGCTTGCAAGAGGCCCCATGTCTATAATGTGATCTGCTTTGCGCATCATCATCTCATCGTGCTCCACCACTACCACGGTGTTGCCAAGTGATTGTAAATTTTTTAAAACCCTGATCAGATTTTCCGTATCTCTTGAGTGTAACCCAATACTTGGCTCGTCTAAAATGTAAAGAGAATCTGTAAGATTACTGCCTAAACTTCTTGTAAGTTGAATTCGCTGACTTTCTCCTCCGCTTAACGAATTGGCCAGGCGGTTCAAAGTGAGATAGCCAAGCCCTACTTCGCGAAGAATTTTTAAACGCGTATTTATTTCAATTAAAATTCTTTTGGCTACGGTTTTGTCATATTCCGATAATTCAATTTTTTCAAACCAATTCCCGAGATCTTTAACAGGCATTTCGCATAGCTCACCAATGTTTTTATTATCAACCTGTACATATAAGGCTTCCTTTCTC
>JBDTEK010000073.1:0-5046 GCA_039922575.1 Ginsengibacter sp. | reverse complement strand
TGGTGAGGTGTGAACCGATAAAACCTGCACCACCAGTAATTAAAATAATTTTTTGCATTATTTCATCCTTTTTTTAAAGGCTGCAAAAATATAATATTAATTGGTTAAATATTGCAAAGCCAAATTGCAAGGCTAATTCTTATATTGAGTGGTTATATTTCTGCAATCTTTAGCTTGTGAACTTTCTTAATGGCTTTCTTTACTACCAGTTAAAATCGGAACCTACAAAGTTGGCATTGAACACGGCATTGAAAAAATTAGTGTTTTACTGCATGAAATTAAATGAGGATAAAAGTGAAAAATAGCGCTAGAGTATTTTTTCGACATCATTACCAATTATTTCCTTAAAAAAATTAAGTCCCATTTCTACTATATATTATATTCCAGCGAAATCAATGGTGCTACTTTTTCAATTGGCAATCTTTTACCTTTCCATATCTTAATAAATTCTTCAAATTCAGAAAACCCTCATTTACAGGTTATTTTTTATTATTTCTACAATCTCTTTGGCAGCATCTCCTTTGCCATAAATATCTTGAGTATAAGCCCCGGGAGATTTTTTTATTATCGCAGGTATTTCATTCAGATCATTAAATACCAAAGTGTTCCACCCATTTCGCAATGTTTCTGTCCACTCTGTTTCACTTCTTATAGTGATGCACTTTTTTTGAAGCATATATGCTTCTTTTTGCATTCCACCACTATCTGTAATAATTGCTTCAGCAAAGTTTTGATACGATAATGACTCCACATAGCCCACCGGATCTATAAAATTAATATTGGGATATTCATTTGTTTTAATGCCAAACGATTTCATTCGGGCCATCACTCTCGGGTGGGCAGCAAAAATCACTTTAGTCCCAAAACTGTTCAGGACAAACAAAACTGATTTCAACCTTTCTTTTACATCCGTATTGTACGGGCGGTGTAGCGTTACAAAATAATAAGGCTCTTTATATAGCCTTTTTATTTTATTTTTTACTAGGTATAAGCTATCGCACATTACATCACCGCACAAAAAAATTCCTTCATGTTTAATGCCTTCTTTGGCCAGATTCTCTATTGCATTTCTGGTGGGACAAAATAATAAAGCGGCGAATTCATCGGCCACAATTCTGTTTACTTCTTCTGGCATCTCCCTGTTAAAACTCCGCAAGCCCGCTTCAATATGAATTTGAGGAATGTTCATTTTTGCAGCTACGAGGGCACCGGCCAATGTACTATTGGTATCTCCGTAAATTAAAATTGCGTCTGGTTTTTCTTTTTCACATACTGTTTCAATTTCAGTCAACATAATTCCGGTCTGTTCTCCCTGAGGTTTGCTTCCTCCAATATCGAATAAATAATCAGGTTCAGGAATGTTTAATTCATTAAAAAACACCTCACTCATGTTTTTATCATAATGCTGCCCCGTGTGAATGGTGAGCGCTTTAAAGTATTTTTGCAATTGCAGTTGCATGGGCGCATGCTTTATAAACTGAGGCCGCGCACCGATAATAGAAATGATTTTTTTCAAAGAGGTTTTGGTTTAAAGACTTTGGGGAGTTGAAACCCGCAATGCCTAAAGTTTTAAATTTATTTCTTTATAATATAATTGGTCCAATTTCAGCGCAATTTATATTTTATTAATAATATTAGCATTCGTGTTTCTGTTGACTCGTTTTTAAAAGGCTTTTATTTTTGATTCATATCTGGTGGAATCCAGACCAAATATTGTACTTTCTTATTCCGCCACCTGATTAAATTCAGTATAAATAAGATTGGTGAAGTGACACCAACAAGTGGAGAAGAATCTAAATTCTTCCGTATAATAAATTGCAGACATCAGGCTTCTCAAACTTTATAAACGATTTAAATTTTATCTAAACTTACCTAAAGTATCTTTGCTTTCTATGCATTACGCTTCGGTAGAAAATTTAAGTAAATCCTTTGGAATACGAAATCTCTTTAAAAATATCAGTTTTCATGTAGAAGAGGGTGATAAGATCGCTTTTGTGGCAAGAAATGGTACAGGTAAATCAACGCTTTTAAAAATAGTGGCCGGATTAGAAACACCAGACAGTGGCACCGTGTGGGTGCATAAAGACGTAAAAGTAATCATGCTTCAGCAGGATACCGCGTTTGAAAACGAAAGATCTATCTGGGATAATATTTTAAATATTGATAACCCGGTGGTACGGCTGGTGAAAGAGTATGAAATGCTGCTGGAAGAAGAAGTACAAAATGATGTGCGCATAAGTGAATTAATTACGGAAATAAGTGAAGTCAATGCATGGAATTTTGAAAGTGATTTAAAACAGATCCTGGGAAAATTAAATCTGCATCACCTTAATGAACCGGTTAAAAATTTAAGCGGGGGACAACGCAAAAGAGTAGCGCTTGCACAGGCTTTGGTAGAATCACAATTGCACGAAGGGAAATGCATGATGATATTGGATGAGCCTACCAATCACCTGGATGTGGATATGATAGAATGGCTGGAAAACTTTTTAGCAAGTAACAAAAGCACGCTTCTTTTAGTAACTCACGACCGTTATTTTTTGGATGCAGTTTGTAACGAAATCATCGAACTTGATGATGAAAAGTTGTATGTGTATAAAGGAGATTATGATTATTTTCTGGAACAAAAATCATTACGCCAGGAAAATGAACAAAGTGAGCTTTTAAAAGACAAGAATATTTTTCGTAAAGAACTGGAATGGATGCGCAAACAGCCTAAAGCGCGAACTACCAAATCAAGAAGCCGTCAGGATGCATTTGTGGAAGTTGAGGAACGCGTGAATCAGAAAAAGGAAGTGGCTGAAGTTTCGCTCCAGGTGAAAATGACGCGCATGGGTGGAAAGGTTTTGGAAATGAAAAAAGTATATAAGTCTTATGGAGATAAAGTCATCATGAAAGGGTTCGATTATACTTTCAAGAAAGGAGAAAGAATAGGGATAGTTGGAAAAAACGGAACAGGAAAATCAACTTTTTTAAAAGTGGCGCTGGATCTCGTTCAACCGGATAGCGGCAAAATAAATCATGGAGAAACGATTGTGTTTGGAAATTTTGCGCAGGAAGGCTTGCAATATAAAGAGGATAAAAGAGCAATAGAATACGTAAAAGATTTTGCCGAATTTTTTCCTTTGGCCGATGGAAGCAAAATCAGCGCCACACAATTCATCGAAAAATTTGGTTTTACAGCTCAGCAACAATTTACTCCTTTGAGCAAACTAAGTGGCGGTGAAAAGAGAAGATTGCATCTGCTCAGTATCCTTTTTAAAAACCCCAATTTTTTAGTACTTGATGAACCTACCAACGACCTGGATCTTCAAACGCTGCGTACACTTGAAGAATTCCTGCAGGAATTTCCGGGTTGTATTTTGATAGTAAGCCATGACAGATATTTTATGGATCGCCTTGTAGATCATCTTTTTGCATTTGAGGGCGATGGTGAAATAAGGGATTTCCCGGGAAATTATTCTCAATATAGAATGTGGAAACAACTGGAGGAAAATAAGCCGCAGCCTGTATTGCAAAAAGAATTGCCCATAGCCCCCACGAAAGAAAATAAAACGCCGAACCAGCTAAAACATAAATTTTCTTTCAAAGAAAAAACAGAATTTGAGAAGCTGGGAAAAGAAATACCAGCGTTAGAAAATGAAAAAAAATTATTAGAAGTTAAGCTCAATAATGGATCTATGGAATTTGAAAAATTACAGGAACTATCTGAAAAGATCAGCGATATCATTGTTCTTTTAGACAAAAAAGAAATGCGCTGGCTGGAATTGAGCGAAAAAAATGCGTAACAGAAGATTTGGAAGTGAGTGACAAAAGCTGTCTGCACCGAAGATCGCACGCGAATTTAAAACTATCATGATCTTTCAAAAAATATAATTTCCTGTTCAACTTCTCTGCAATCATAAATAATAAATCTGAAATCGCAAATTGAATAATGGTAATCGTAATAAATACAATTCATTTTTTATCTGAAGAAAAAGAAAAGTATTTTATTCGTGAAGTTTTCAGTAGAATAATCAGGACGCATCCTAAAAATCAATTCATTTTTATCTCTGAAAATGATTCCGCTTTATTTTCTTCTTCAGAAAATGTTACTCATATAAATATCGGAGTAGCTCCTAAAAATCTATTAAAATTTCTGGTTTGGTTTCATTTGGCAACAAAAAAGATTTTAAAAGAATACAAAGCTGATCTCTTTATAAGTGATGAACTGGTTTCCCTTATAACAAAAACGCCCCAAATACTGATAAGCCCTGATCTTTCTATTATTAAATCACCGGATAATTTAAACAGAAGCCATAAACGGTTTTATAAAAAGTTCACGATACGGTTTTTAAAAAAAGCAAAAAGCATTATTGTCTTTTCCAATTATGACGCGAAGCTCATCAAAGACAATTTTAAAGTTGAATCCGATAAAATACATGTAATTTACTATGGCACGAATTATAATATTATTCCAATAAATTCAGACGAAAGAGAAGTAATAAAAGAAAAATATGCAGAAGGAAATGAATATTTTATTTACTCAGGAACGATCAGTCCGGATAAAAATTTAATCAACCTATTAAAGGCTTTTTCTTCTTTTAAAAAAAGACAGAGAAGCAGCATGCAATTAATTATTGCTGGAAACCCGGGAATTAACTATGCTCAATTTGTAGAGCTGCACAGACTTTATAAGTTCAATAAAGAAGTAAAAATATTTTCAGATATTTCTGCATCTGCAATAGAAAAAGTAATGGCCGCATCCTATGCTATGTTGTCTCCTTCTCTTCATGAATCATCTGCCCCTGAATTACTTAAAGCGATGAAATGCAAAATCCCGGTAATCGCATCTTCGTCCGGCGCAATGCCTGAATTAGGCGCGGATGCTGCATTATACTTTAATGGAGAAAATTATAAAGACATTTCAGAAAAAATAATGTTGATTTTTAAAGATGAAAACTTAAGAAAAGAATTAATAGAAAAAGAAAATGAACAAGTGAAAAGATTTGACTGGAATGTGAGCGCGGAATTGCTTTGGGAAAAGATAGAATGGATCAAGGAATC
>JBDTEK010000072.1:0-13932 GCA_039922575.1 Ginsengibacter sp. | reverse complement strand
TGATAATAGAAGTTCTTTCTCCTTCAACATCTTAATTGGATTATGAAGAGAAGAAATTGGTTTACGAAAGGTTTGGTGTGCGTGAATATTTTATTGTTGAGCCAAATACTAAATCTGTGGATTCCTTTTTTATAAATGATGGCGAATAACAGGAACAGAAAAGCATCGTTGGGAAAATCAATTCACAAGTATTAGGAAGGGTAATTTCTATCTAAAATAAATAAAATTGATTCATTCCCTGAAAACTGAAACCAGCTTATCCCAACAGATCCGGCCTTCTTTCTTTCGTTCTTTCCAAAGATTGGTCATATCTCCATTCTTCGATCTTCGCGTGATTACCGCCCATTAAAATTTCAGGCACTTTCCATCCCCGGAAGTCTTCGGGCCGTGTATAAACGGGCGGCGATAATAGATTGTCCTGAAAAGAATCTGTAAGCGCAGAAGTTTCGTCATTTAATACGCCGGGAATTAATCTGCCAATAGCGTCAGCCATCACTGCGGCACCCAGCTCACCGCCGCTTAATACGTAATCGCCAATAGATATTTCTTTGGTAATAAAATGATCGCGCACTCTTTGGTCAATTCCTTTATAATGGCCACAAATCAATAATAAATTATTTTTCAACGATAAATTGTTAGCTGTTTTCTGATCAAAGGTTTCTCCGTCGGGAGTAAGAAAAATTACTTCGTCATATTTTGTATTTTCCTGTAAAGATTCTATTGCATTTGCCAGGGGTTCCACCATCATCACAAGTCCGGCACCGCCTCCAAACTGGTAATCATCTACCTGTCCATGTTTGTAATTGGTATAATCTCTCAGGTTAAAAAGATTTATTTGCAGTAATCCTTTTTCTTTAGCTCTTTTTAGAATCGAATGTGCGAAGAAACTTTCCATTAATTGAGGAACTACAGAAATGATGTCTATTTTCATTTGCCAAAGGTAGGAAGGTTGAAAAGTAGAAAAATGTTTTGTCGCTTGGGATGAAGTAGATCTTTTTTAATTTAATGAATTGGTTTGAAAAAATTGGGCGATTAATCTTCAACAATTTTTTCAACAATGCGAAAAGATGAGATTGTTTACTTCCGGTTGTAAATAATTAGTTCGGAACTTTTGCAACAAATAATCGTTACCACTTTTTAAGCTTTTCATCCATTTAGTTCTTCGGTAAATTTGGTGAAACATCGGCGCAGCCTAATTGAGGGACTGCCAGGGTTAAAGCAGATATTGCTGGAGAAAATAAAATCCTATTCCACTAAATTTACCTGGGAACCATTTATTACGGATTTATTTCTTTAAGCAGATCCTTCGGGTGAGATTAATTGTTTTAAAAATAATCAAAACCATATGCCTTCATAATACCATATACCTCTTTTTGAATTGAGAGTATTTTTTAATTGTCATTCATTTTAGGTTTCCAGAATTAAATTCAATATTTTGCAGTTTATCCAAATTCTTTTGAAAAAATAGCCTGGTCAATGAGCTGAACATCATTTCATTTTTCAAAACTCAATTATGCATAAAAAAATCCCTTTTCTGCTGCTGCTGCTTTTTGCAACTGCCAGCTATTCCCAATCTTCTTTGCCGTCTAACTTTTTTCTAAAAACATTGCCAAATGGCTTACAGGTATTGGTTATTGAAGACCATAGCGTTCCGCTGGCGACCATCGAAATTGCTACAAAAAACGGCTCTTATACTGAGTCGCCCGAATTTAATGGGCTCAGCCATTTGTATGAGCACATGTTTTTTAAGGCTAACAAAGATTATCCCAGCCAGGAAGCCTTTATGGATCGGGTAAAAGCATTGGGGATCAGTTTTAATGGAACTACCAATACAGAACGCGTAAATTACTTTTTCACTTTGCCTAAATTTAATCTCACAAAAGGGTTGCAGTTTATGAATTCAGCCATTCAATTCCCAAAGTTTGATACTGCAGAAATGAGAAAGGAGAATGTGGTGGTGGATGGTGAATTTCAGAGAAATGAATCTAATCCTTATTTTGCTTTAATTGATACCATGAACCATCATTTATGGGGCGATCTGTACAGCAGAAAGAATGTGATCGGCAATCATGAAGTAATTCTTACCGCTACGCCGGCTAAGATGGAAACTATTAAAAATAAATATTATTGGCCCAATAATTCGCTGCTTACGGTAGCGGGTGATGTAAACCACGTTGATGTTTTTAAACAGGTAGAAAATATAATGGGAGGATGGAAACCTTCCGGATTTGATCCGTTCAAAAAATATCCGATTCCTGAATTTAAACCATTGGAAAAAACGGACTATTTCATTGTGCATTCTGAAAACATAAAAGTCCCTATGATCATGTTTAACTGGATGGGGCCGGATACGCGTAATGACCTGAAAGCTACTTATGCCGCGGATGTTTTTTCAACTATCCTTAGTCAAAATTCATCAAAGCTAAGTAAAGCTTTGTCCGAGTCAGGACTTTCTTTGCAAACTCAATTTAATTATTTTACTCAAAAATATGTAGGCCCTATTTCTTTTATTACGATACCTAATCCCGCTAAAGTGAAAGAATGTTTTGAGGAAATGAAGAATCAGATAAGTCAGATGGATAATGAAGATTATTTTACTGATGAACAATTGGCAACCGCAAAGAGGCAATTAGAAATAAGTGATATAAGAGGAAAAGAAATTACATCAGGTTATGTACATACTGTTTCTTTCTGGTGGGCTTCCGCAACACTGGATTATTATTTTAATTATATCAACAATTTGAAAAAAGTTTCTAGGGCAGATATTCAGGATTTTGTACGAAAATACATCAAGGGAAAACCTTATTGTGCGGGAATATTGGTAAGCCCTCAAATGGATCAACAATTCCATCCGGAAACTTTCTTCAAAGCCAATTAATTTACTTTTAAAAAAATAATTATGAAACGTTTTATTTTTTCATTTTTTGCTGCATCTATATTTTTCTTAAGTCAACCTTCTTTTGCTCAGAGTGCACAAAAGTTTGTAGTAGATGGTATTACGGTAATAATGAAGCCAACGGTAAAAGACATTATTAATGTAAGTGTTTATTATAAAGGTGGCGTTACCAATTATGCTGAGGACAAAGCTGGATTAGAGAACCTGGCACTTGCTGCCACATCTGAATGTGGTACTAAATTATATTCAAAAAATGCTTTTAAAGACAAGGCAGATAAATTCGGCATCAACGTATCCGGGATGTCAACCTACGATTATGGAAAAATAAGTCTTAATTGTATTAGCAAATATTTCAATGAAGGTTGGGATCTTCTTTCTTCTGCGGTGAAGGATCCTGCATTTAATGAAAAGGATTATGATCTTTTGAAACAAAAGATATTAGCAGGAATAAAAAACGCTGATGCTGACCCCGATAGCAAGATTTTGAAAATGGCAGTTGATAATACTTTTAAAGGAACTCCTTATGCTACAGATCCTACCGGTGAAATTAATACTGTAAATACCATTTCATCAAAAGAGGCAAAGGATTATTATTACAACACTCTATTAAATAAAAACCGGATTTTTATAGTGGTAGTGGGAAAAATTTCAAAAGAATTGGTCACCAATAAAATAAAACAGGCATTTGGTACTTTGCCTGCAAAACCTTATCATAAGTATGATTATCATATTCCTGCAATAAATACGAATACTTTGAACATAGAGCCGCGGCAGTTGGCTACCAATTATATCGTTGGGGTGGTGAATGCTCCTTTATTTACCTCAAATGATTATGTAGCCAATCAGTTAGCTTTTAGCGCATTTAGTGCTAACCTTTTTACAGAAATACGCACAAAAAGAAATTTATCTTATGCACCTTATGCAGTTCCAATGAGGCTTGAAATGCCATATGGCTATATGTATGTAAGTACTACAGATCCTAAAGCTTCAGTAGAAGCGATGGTAAATGAGATCAACAGATTAAAATCAAAGGGTTTTTCTCAAAAAGAATTCAGTGACATCAGAAATCTCTATATTACCAGAAACTACATGAAAGAAGAAAGCACAAATAGTATTGCTTCTGCACTTGGACAATCAGAAATATTAGGTAACTGGAAAATGGATGAGGAATTTGTTGGTAAAATTCAAAAGACCACGCCTAAAGATATGACAAGTGTTTTCAAAAAATATATAAAAGGAATCAACTGGAATTATCTTGGAATTGAAAAACAAGCCGATGAAGCAAAAGACGCGTTTAACTTGAAGGTGGAATAATTGCGGGTTGGGAGTTGGTAGGAGTTATAAGTTGTAGAATAAGGCGTGACCTCTAAGTTCGCAATTCGTAATTTCAATTTCTAATTTGTATCCTGTTTCCATAAATCATCCAAATTTCTCATATCCTTTTTCGTAGGCCGGCCCTGCTTGCTTTGTCTTTTTCCGGTATTAAATATGAATGCACTGGATTGTATATTTTCTTTTTTTTCTTCGGGAGAACTATCAATGTAATATTTGATCGCTTCTTCATGTTTTTGCCGGTTGTGTAATAAACCCGATACTTCAATTACCCATTTCTTTGCACCTGTTTTTATTTCGTACTCATCACCAATGGCCACTGCCTTTGCAGGTTTTACATTGGTTCCTTTTGACTTTACTTTTCCATTGTTGCATGCATCTGCGGCTAAGCTTCGAGTTTTAAAAATCCGTATAGCCCATAGATATTTGTCTATTCTTAATTTTTCATTTTCTGCCATGTACAAATTTATCTTATTTTATAAATGGAAAAGCTCCCTGATTGTGTTTCTGTATTTTTGCTCCTAATAAAATTTAAAACATGATCCGTAAGCCTCAAAGATTTTTATTACTCATTATTTGTTCTTTCTGCGCCTTCCTTTCTTTTGCACAGTTTAAAGCCAAAGAAATTAATTGGACTTCAGATGGTAATGCCACCTTATTAATAAGAAATGGTGATATTGTAAAAACGGATCTTACCAACTTTACTGAAACTACCCTTGTTAAGAAAGAACAATTAATTCCTGCAGGAGCAAACACTGCATTGTCATTTAATATATTTAGTTTTTCTCCCGATTACAAAACATTATTGATTTTTACCAATACCGCAAAAGTGTGGAGATATAATACACGCGGTGATTATTGGATTTTGGATGTATCAGGTAATAAACTTTTTCAATTGGGAAAGCGGCTTCCTCGCCAATCCTTAATGTATGCTAAACTATCGCCTGACGGTAAAAAGGCAGCTTATGTTAGCGGTCATAATATTTATTCAGAAGACATCGCTTCTCATAAAATAACACAACTAACGGTGGATGGTACACGAAAATTAATAAATGGGACTTTCGATTGGGTTTATGAAGAAGAATTTGGTTGCAGGGATGGTTTCCGCTGGAGCCCGGATAGCAAAAAGATTGCCTTCTGGCAAGTGGATGCAAGAAAAATCCGTGATTATTATATGCTGAATACAACAGACTCACCTTATTCAAGAATTATTCCTGTAGAATATCCAAAGGTTGGCGAGCCACCATCACCGGTTAAAATCGGCATTATTTCTTTAGATGCAAAAAAAATAAAATGGATGAATGTGCCCGGAGATCCACAACAGCATTATATTCCAAGAATGGAATGGGCAGATAATTCTTCACAGGTGGTTTTGCAGCAGTTGAACAGGAAGCAAAATGAAAGCAGGCTTTTTTACTGCGATGTAAACACCGGAAATGCAGATAATTTTTATAAAGAAACTGATCATGCATTTATTGATATAAAAGCACGCTGGAATGATGACGACCCTACAGGATGGGATTGGTTGGAAAAAGGTAAACAATTTTTGTGGGTGAGTGAAAAAGACGGATGGCGCCACATTTATTTAATAAGCCGCGATGGCAAAAAAGAAACACTGGTTACCAAAGGCAATTATGATATTGAAAGTATTAAGTGTGTGGACGATAAAGGAGGATTTGTTTATTTTATGGCTTCGCCTGAAAATGCTACCCAGCTTTATTTATACAAAGCTAAATTAGATGGAACGGGCAAGGCGGAATTACTTTCGCAGGCAAATTTAAAAGGCACTCACGATTATGATATTTCTCCGGGAGCCAAATTTGCGTTGCATTCTTTTTCTAATTATAAAACACTTCCTGCATCAGAGTGGATTTCATTGGCTACCAATAAGCCTTTAGATGCTGAAAACAGTATTGAAAATAATTTAAGAGTAAATGAAAACAGTAATATTGACTATTTTAAAGTAACTACCGAAGACAATATTACATTGGATGCCTGGATGATAAAACCTGCCAATTTTGATTCAGCCAAAAAATATCCTGTGGTGTTTTATGTATATGGCGAACCCGGGGCTTCTACTGTAGTAGATAAATATGGAACACAAAAAAATTTCCTGTTTAACGGAGAAATGAGCATCGAAGGATATTTTCAAATCTCTGTAGATAACCGCGGCACCCCTTCCTTACGCGGAAGTGCATGGCGTAGATCAATTTATGGAAAAATAGGCCAATTGAATATTCGTGACCAGGCATTGGCCGCCAAAAAAATATTGCAAAAACCCTATTTTGATAAAGACCGCGTGGCTGTTTGGGGCTGGAGTGGTGGAGGCTCTTCTACTATGAATTTAATGTTTCAATATCCTGAAATTTATAAAACAGGTATAGCGATTGCCGCTGTTACCAACCTTCTATTTTACGATAATATTTATGAAGAAAGATACATGGGATTACCCCAGGAAAATATGGAAAATTATGTGAACGGCTCAGCCATTCATTATGCTAAAAACTTAATGGGAAATTTGCTTTTCGTACATGGCACAGGAGATGATAATGTGCATTATGATAACGCTGAAGTAATGCTAAATGAATTGATAAAGTACAATAAGAACTTTCAGTTTATGGCATATCCAAACCGGTCTCATAGTATTTCTGAAGGAGAGGGTACGCGAAAGCATTTATCAACTTTGTATTCCGATTATTTAAGGAAATTTTGTCCACCAGGCGCAAGAGAACAAAAGTAAATATTTTAGCGTATGCATTACTGTTAGCGTTAAGTTTTTAGGGCAAATTCGATCGGTATAGTGATTTGCGTGATGTCATTCCGGGGTTTCATCCTATGCATGAAATAAGTTAGTAAGTTTTTTCAAGATTAATGATTTAGTATAAGTTCTATTTATACAAACTATTTAGAACTGCCTTCATTTTCTTTACAGAAGGTGACTTATTATCGGATGATGAAAATAATGTCTCTGCGTCGTCATCATTTTTATAAAAAGCTTCATTGGCTTTTGCATCTACAGAAATTGCAGAACCACTAATACTGATTCCTGCAAATAATCCCTTACTTCTTGAATAGGAATATACTTCCGCTTCCATCTTATAATCTGTGCTGGCGCTGGAGTTGCGGCCTACAGGGCCTGCGGTTACAGAAATATCTCCCCCAAGAGTAAAACTTCCTTTACCAATTTTTTGAAGTGTTTCTGCACTTTTAAATATCAACACCAGATCAATAGATTGCACCCCTGCCTGAAAACCAACGCTTCCGCCTGTTATGGTAACAAAAACCGGATTGCTCCAGGTACCATCAGAAAGTTTTACCATTGCCAGACCTTTTCCTCTTTTACCGGCAAGTACAAAACCAGCATTTATTAATTTAGGTACTATTATGATTCCTTCTGTTACTTTTAATAACTCAGCCGGAATATTTTCTTTCATGGTTCCAAAATCGTGAAGTACTTTGGTTGTTGCCTCAATTTTGTCCTCCTGCTTATCCTGGCTTTTCGCGGTTAAAAATGAGCAAAAAAGAATGAGAGACAAAATAGGTGCTATTCGAAGCATTTTCATAATTGCTGTTTTTAATTGATAAATACTAATGGATTAGTATTAATCAACATTAATGCCATTATGTGAAATTGAATGTGTAAGAAAAATAAACTTTTCACATTTTTGATGAATATGAATTTGAGGAATTCTTTTTTCGCTTTAGCACCAGAGGAGGTGAGATAGGGAACGTCAGTCAGTCAGACGGAGACCGTCAGAATGAAAAAAAAGCCGCCCCAAAAATGAGACAGCTTTTTAAAGCTATTTTAAGAAAAGAATAATTTTATTCTGTTGCAGATTTTTCTTTCGTTGTTTCGCTGGTAGCTTCAGTCGAAGCAGATGTTTCAGCTGCAGCATGCACTTCAGCAGCAGCAGGCTTTACATCAGGGGCAGTAGCTGCTTTTGCAGGTTCCGCCTTTTTTACAAATGTAGGACGACTGCCCGCTCTGGCTTTTTTGTTCGTTTCCTGGCGTTTAGCAAATTCTGCATCATGTTCGGTGCTCCATTTTGTGAACTTCTCCATAGCGGCTGCCTCATCGAATAAGCCAAGGGTAACGCCACGAAGCAAATGTTTAAGGTATAATACGCCTTTGAAGCTAAGGATACGCCTAACGGTGTCGGTCGGTTGCGCACCTTTGTGCAGCCATTCCAACGCTTTTTGACGGTCAACCTGTATGCTTGCAGGAATAGTTAAAGGATTATATGATCCTAATTTTTGGATGAATTTACCATCACGGGGGCTACGGGCATCAGCAACTACAATAAAATAAAATGGTCTCTTCTTTGAGCCATGGCGTTGCAATCTCATTTTTACAGCCATAAAAAATAAAAATTTTTCTTGGGTTGTTAATTAATAGGGTTTAAGGAATGCGAAGATAAGGTGTGGATTTTAAAATTACAAATCTGATTGTTTTTTTTGTGAGGTAGTTTTTGGTAACCAATTTAATTTACTTCTTATAGCATAGTTTTTTATAAATCATTTTTTACCTAACCCTGCCATCCGTCCGCCCATTGGCATTTTATTCATCATCTTCATCATGCTCTTCATTTGGTCAAATTGTTTGATGAATTGATTTAGTTCTGCGATGTCTTTTCCACTTCCTTTGGCTATACGTTGTTTTCGGCCGGGGTTTATCAGATCGGGATTACGTCGTTCTTCTACCGTCATAGAATTGATCATTGCTTCAATTCCTTTAAAGGCATCATCATTAATATCTATATCTTTTATCTGTTTTCCTACTCCGGGTATCATTCCCATAAGGTCTTTGAGATTGCCCATTTTTTTAATTTGTTGCAACTGGGTTTTAAAATCTTCAAAATCAAACTGATTTTTTCTGATCTTTTTTTCCAGTTTGGCGGCTTCTACCTCATCAAATTGTTCCTGTGCCTTTTCTACAAGGCTTACAATATCTCCCATTCCAAGAATACGCTGTGCCATTCTTTCCGGATAAAATATATCAAGCGTATCCATTTTTTCGCCACTGCTAACAAATTTTATCGGTTTATTTACAGTATATTTTATTGAAATAGCTGCACCACCGCGGGTATCGCCGTCTAATTTAGTAAGCACAACCCCGGTATAATTTAACCGTTGGTTAAATGCTGCTGCAGTATTTACCGCATCCTGTCCCGTCATGCTATCCACCACAAAAAGAATTTCTTTAGGGTTCAATGCTTTCTTAATATTCGCTACCTCCGTCATCATTACTTCATCAATTGCCAGCCGCCCGGCAGTATCTATTATTACTACGTTTTTATTTTTTGATTTGGCTTCTATGATTGCATTTTGAGCAATGGCGACTACATCTTTGTTTTCGGGTTCGCTATATACATCCACATTTATTTGTCCGCCAAGAATGGTTAATTGTTCAATGGCTGCAGGACGATAAACGTCACCTGCAACTAGTAAAGGTGATTTTCCTTTCTTTGTTTTGAGGTAATTAGCCAGTTTTCCGCTAAAAGTAGTTTTGCCACTTCCCTGCAAACCTGCAATCAATATTACGGCGGGGTTTCCGCTTAAATCCAAATCAGTTTCGATGCCTCCCATTAATTCGGTTAATTCATCTTTTACTATTTTAACCATTAATTGGCTGGGGCTTATGGCATTAATTACTTTTTCGCCGGTAGCTTTTTCTTTAATGGAATCTGTAAATTCTTTGGCAATCTTATAGTTTACATCGGCGTCAACTAATGCGCGCCTGATGTCTTTTACGGTAGAAGCAATATTGAGTTCTGTTATTCTTCCCTGACCCTTTAGATTTTTGAAAGCGGAATCTAACCGGTCACTTAACGATTCGAACATAGTAATATATAAATTTTTTGAAAAATGTGCTTTTTAAAGAGATTTCCCTTTTAGTATTTGCGAAATTAAGAAAAGATCGGGTGATGTTGCAATTCAAAATGTCGCAATGGCTGCCAATCTTAAAAACTTCATTCCCACACTTGCAAGCACTTTTCCAAAGATGGCAACCTGCATCATATGTAAAGGCCGAAAAATAATTTTCTACTAATCCGGATTAGTTTCTAACAGAAATTTTTTCCCCACATCAGAGACATAAATACACAATAATTTTTTATCGTTTATTATTTCCATCTTTGTTTCTATCAATCCTCTTTTGTACAACCCTGACAAAGAAGATTTCATTTCTTCAGGCAGACAGGGTTTCCCATTATTCTGCTCTTGTTTTTCGAGGCATCCTTTTAATATTTTTATCATTCTTAACGTCGGGGGCCGCATGATAACTTTCATAATGTAAAAGATTTAAAGAGATAAGAATTTACTCACTATAACTATTTGGAATTAAAGGGCGATATTCAAATGTCGTCGCAAAGGTTGTCGCAAAAGATTCCAACCCCAGAGACCTGATTTTGATACTTCCAGAGACCTTTTCCAATGTTGGCAAACATTGGCTTGGGCTTAAAAACCTCATTTTGAAACTTCCGAAGACATTTTTCAATGTTGGCAACCTTTAATATGAAACGATGATTTAAATAGCACCCGATTTAATAATCCTTGGGGAACTGATAAATTCGGGATTAATTAAGAAAGTAGAAACAAAAAAAAAGCCACTTTTTTATTTGATGAAAGACATATTAAAGATAATACCGGATGTGAGTATTTATATATCTGAAAAAGAACCAGCATGAAAAGATGATGATAATTAAAATTTCAATACTTTAGTACACGTTACACAACAAACTAACATATATCTGCAAATGACCATTTCACAATATTTAGAAAAAATTAACACCAGATTTAAAACAGGAATTAGTAGGGAACATACTTACAGAGGCGATTTGCAAACTTTATTGGAAAATATAGTTATTGATGTTTTGGTTACTAACGAGCCGGCAAGAATAGCCTGTGGCGCGCCGGATTATATTCTTACAAAAAAAGATATTCCGGTAGGTTATATTGAAGCAAAAGATATTGGAGTTGATTTAAAAAGCAAATCTTTAAAAGAACAGTTTGTCCGGTACAGAGCCGCTTTAGATAATTTGATAATTACTGATTATCTGGATTTTCATTTTTATGTAAATGGTGAATTAAAAACTACTATCCAGATTGCTGAAATTAAAGACGGGCAGATAGTGCCATTGCCTGAAAACTTTGCCAGCTTTGAAACCCTTATAAAAGATTTTTGTTTGCATATTGGGCAAACCATAAAGAGTTCAAAAAAGCTGGCTGAAATGATGGCAGCAAAGGCCAAATTGTTAGCCGATGTTATTGAAAAAGCGATTAATAGTGATGAAGAAACACAAGAAAACAGTTCCATCAAAGAACAAATGAATGCTTTTAAGGAAATATTGATTCACGATATAAAGGCAAAAGAATTTGCGGATATTTACGCTCAGACAATTGCTTACGGGATGTTTTCTGCAAGGTTGCACGATCCAAGCTTACCGACTTTTACAAGACAGGAAGCGGCAGAGTTGATACCAAAAACAAATCCCTTTCTAAGAAAGTTATTTCAATACATCGCAGGCTATGACCTTGACAGCCGCCTGATATGGATAGTGGATAGTTTAGCGGATATTTTTCGGGCAACAGATATAAAAGCCTTATTAAAGAATTTTGGGAAAGCCACACAAACACATGATCCGATCATTCATTTTTATGAAACCTTTCTATCTGAATATGATCCCAAACTTAGAAAGGCAAGGGGAGTATGGTATACACCCGAGCCGGTGGTGAATTTTATAGTCCGGGCAGTAGATGATATTTTAAAAACCGAATTTGATTTGCCGCAAGGATTGGCAGATACATCCAAAACGAGAATTAAAATTGCTACACAGAATTTTGATAAAAAAACTGGAAAATATGTAGAAGAAGAAAGAGAAGTACACAAAGTACAGATACTTGATCCAGCCACAGGAACAGGCACTTTTTTAGCAGAAGTAGTAAAGCATATTTATAAAAATTTTGAAGGGCAGCAGGGAATATGGAGCAATTATTTAGAAAATCATTTAATTCCCAGGTTAAATGGATTTGAATTATTGATGGCATCTTATGCAATGGCACATTTAAAACTGGATTTACTAATGACTGAAACCGGCTACAAACCCACCAGAGACCAGCGTTTTAGAATATACCTTACCAATAGCCTTGAAGAACACCACGCAGATACAGGAGCTTTATTTGCCAATTGGTTAAGTACAGAAGCGAATGAAGCGAACCATATAAAAAGAGATACTCCGGTGATGGTGGTGATGGGGAACCCGCCATATAGTGGAGAGAGCGCTAACAAAGGCGAATGGATTATGAAACTTATGGAAGACTATAAAAAGGAACCCGGAGGGAAAGAAAAATTAAAAGAACGCAATCCAAAATGGATCAATGATGATTATGTAAAATTCATTCGATACGGACAACGTTTTATTGAAAAGAATGGAAGTGGGATTTTGGCTTTCATTAATCCACATGGATTTTTAGATAATCCTACATTTCGAGGTATGCGTTGGAATTTATTAAAAACTTACGATAAGATTTATACGATTGACTTACATGGAAATAGTAAGAAGAAGGAAACTGCACCGGATGGAAGTGTTGATGAGAATGTATTTGATATTCAGCAAGGAGTTTCAATTAATCTGTTTGTAAAAACAGGGAAGCAAAAGAGGAACGAATTTGCGCAAGTTTTTCATTTCGATTTATTCGGTAAAAGAGAAGTGAAGTATGATTTCTTAAATGAGAATTCTATTAAATCAATTCCATACAAAGAAATATTCAACAAGGCATCTATGTACTTTATGGTGCAAAAAGATTTTGATGTGGAAGAAGTTTATAATAAAGGATTTAATATCACTGAATTATTCCCTTTAAATAGTGTTGGGGTTGTAACTGCAAGGGATAATTTTACAATACATGATAGTAAAGAAGAATTAAAAAGTACAATCGAAGATTTTCTGAATTTAGATGACGAGGTGGCAAGACTAAAATTTAATTTAGGTAAGGATGTTAGAGATTGGCAAGTAAATTTCGCCAAAAAGGATTTAAATAAATATTATCCTGAAAAAGGGAATTTCGTAAAAATTAGTTATAGGCCATTTGATGATAAGTGGACATATTACACAGGAAAATCCAAAGGATTTCATTGTTATCCGAGGAATGAGGTCATGAAACATTTTTTGAATGGTAAGGGTTTAGGTTTAGTTTTCGAAAAAATAATGATGAATAAAGTAAAAGATTATAAGGATATTTTTATAACTAAGGGAATTTATGATGCTCATTTTATTGGAAGTGCTAGTTATTCCTTTCCTCTTTATCTTTATCGAGAAATCGAAGACAAGCTATATATAGGTACATCAATCACAAGAACCCCCAACCTTAACCCCGAAATCGTAAATCAAATAGCCCGAAATTTAGGTTTACGTTTTACTAACGAAAAAGAAGAATTAGAAGATATTCCTGAAAATGCTTCACCTGTTTGTTATGCAAATAGTGATGAAGTAACGGAAGATTTTAAAATTGAAAAACCCACGCCAACCTTTGCACCAATTGATATTTTGGATTACATCTATGCAGTTTTACACTCACCCACCTATAGAGAAAAATACAAAGAGTTTTTAAAGATAGATTTTCCGAGAGTGCCATATCCGGAGGATACTACCACATTTTGGAAACTGGTAAAATTAGGTGGGGAATTAAGGCAAATACATTTACTG